>JACQXN010000015.1 GCA_016208745.1 Candidatus Portnoyibacteriota bacterium
TCGGAGTAACAAAGTGCACCTGCCCCAAAGAATGCGACTGCCAAAATCCGCCGCCGGATGATCGCAAAGCAGGAGACGACGGACCGTATCACATAAGTAACGAGTGTCCGGTCCATAACTTCTATCCCGATCCAAGCGATGACTGCCCGATTCATGGAGAAATATGACCTTTCGTAATTTTACAACTAACGGTTAATTATTAGCCGATGATTAAAACAAAAACCGCAAACAAACTACGGTTTTTTAAATTGATCATTAATCAATAATTTTATTCCAGCTTATTAAAAATATTTTCCATCCTCTCTGCTATCTCATTCCAATTATATTTTTCTTCTACTAATTTACGGCCATTAACAATGAGCTTATTTCTCAAATCATTATCCGTTAATAATAATTTAATTTTTTCAGCGATATCGTTGGAATTGCTGGCTTCACAGAATAATCCGGTTTCTCTATTAACTAAAAAATCGGGGATTCCACCAACTTCAGTCCCAATAACCGGCACCCCTGCGGCCATCGCCTCCAAAAAAGCATTACCCAGCCCCTCTGACAAAGACGGCCTGACAAAAACATCTGAAATCGCCAGATATTCAGGTACTTTTTTGTTTGGTATCTCGCCTAAAAAATTTACTCTATTCCCTAACTTCAAGCTTTCGGTTTTTGACTTTAAGCTCTCTTCCAGCGGACCAGAGCCTAAAATCAGTAGTTTGTAATTTGGAATTTGTAATTTAGAAACTGCTTCTATTAAATCGCCCACCCCGTTCTTTGGCACTAGCCGCGAAACAGTAATAATTACCTTTTCGCTTTCCTTGATGCCTAATTTATTTTTTAAATTGTGAATTTCGGTTTTTACTTCTTCATTTTCACTTTTTAATTTATCTAAACTGACTCCATTCGGCACAACTTCAACCTCGCATTTTGCGCCCATATTTTTTGCCCAATCTGCTAAAAAATTACTAATGCACTGAATATAATCGGCGCTTGAAAAAATTTGCTTAAACTTTGATTTTAAAAATCCAACCCGTTTGTTTATGTAATTTAAATCATCCCCTTCCTGCAATGTTAGTAAAAACGGAGTTGTAGGATATATTTTTTTAAATGACGCTGCGGCAAAACCAGCGTAGCTTGCCATAATTGACCAAATAACGTCGTAATTATTTTTTTTATGAAGCTTGCGCGCAAATCTTTGCCCAAAAAAAGCTAATAAATATTTATCAAACATTGGCGCGCCAATGCCGATTCTATGAATATTAATATTGCCAACGCGTTCAAATTTTGGCAATTTACCATTTAATCGCGCGGTTATCATATCAAATTCAAAATCACCCAAGCGGTCGGTTATTTCCTTAACCGCCACTTCCGCGCCGCCAATAAACGGCAGATAGGCTGTAGAGAAAATTAGAATTTTCATCTTTTATTACTTTAGCCGTTTCCCCCTTTTTAAAGGGGGATTAAGGGGGATTTTAGATGCTCCGCAAATCCTCCCCCACCCTCCTTTAAAAAGGGGGGAGATATACCGGCGTTAATTAATTTTGCGGCTCACGAATTCCTTAACATCTTGCGATAAATTGTGTTTTGGCTCCCAGCTAAGAGATTTAACCTTTGCCGTATCAATGGCCGAATTCATACGATTGCCTTTGCGCTCGGGCAGCATAATGATTTGCGAACCAAACATTTTAGCGACTTCTAAAATTGAATACGATATTTCCGATCCAATGCCAAAATCATCTCCATCGCCGTCATCGCCGACAAGAATTAGTCCCGAAACAATATCTTCAACATGCGTAAAATTTCTTCTTTGAGTGCCCGGCTTCACAACGCCAAGAGATTTACCTTGTTGACAAAGTTCTTTGAAAATGCCGATGACTGTGGCGTATGAACCATTTGAAATTTCACGCGGGCCGTAAACATTATAAAAATAAGCAATGGCGTGAGGCAAATTAAACCAGGCGCCATAATTTCTAACAAGCTCTGTATTGCTTGCTTTAGTTCAAGCATAAGGGCTTTGATCACGGCCTAAACCGCCATCGCCAAATTTTGTGCTTGAACCGGCATAGATTATTTTAACATTTCGTTTTCGGCAAAATTCAAGAACCGAAAAAGTGCCGATTTTATTTAAATCCCAAACAAGCGCCACATCATCAAAGCTTTTTTCAACACGCGAATATTCGCCAAGATGATAAACTAAATCTGGCGTTTCAGGCACCAATTTTTCAATATCTTTTGTGTGGCCTTCTCTATATTCAGCTCCCTCTATATGATTTTCTTTCTTACCGGTAAAATAATTATCTAGTGAAATAATCTTATTATTTTCATCTTTAACAAGCCGCTCGATTAGATTGGAGCCGATGAAACCTGCGCCGCCCGTGACTAAGATTATTTTTTTCATAAACATCGCCTCTGCCATTCCCGCGAAAGCGGGAATCCAGATTATTGCTTATTCGGTCATTATCTCTTATTCTAGATTTATAACACCCTAAAGTCAATTTTCACTAAGATGCTAGAACCGCGCAAAAAGGTGCTTTTTTTAATCACTCAATCAGTTTCTGGCGGCGCCCAGAAATATGTTTTTGATTTGGCCAAAAACTTACCGGCTTCTGAATACGAGGTCGCTGTGGCCGCAGGCGGCAACGGAGAATTGCTCTCGCGTCTTGAAACGGCCGGAGTGCCCTGCTTTAGGTTAAAAAGGCTCGTACGGCCGATTTCACCCTTTTGCGACATTCTAGCCTATTTTGAGATAAAAAACCTGCTTAAAAAATGGCGGCCTGATGTCCTACATCTAAATAGCTCCAAGGCAGGAGTATTAGGATCACTAGCCGCCAAAAATTTACCCATCAAAGTAATTTATACTGTCCACGGGGCTGTATTTGAAGCTGCTTTTTCTTGGCTATCAAAAAAGTTATTTCTCTGGCTGGAAAAATGGACCGCCAAATACAAACATAAAATTATCTGCGTTTCAGAAAATGACAAACAGCTTTGGTTAAAATATAATGTGGCGCCAGAAGAAAAACTTGTTGCTATCCACAACGGCATAAATTTAAATATAGATTTTTTAACAAAAGAAGAAGCACGCAGAAAACTTTTTGAAAAAACTTCCTCTGCTCCCCCCTTTATCAAAAGCGGGGTGGGGGGGATTTCTACGGCCGAAGAAAAGGAGCTATTTCTTGTCGGCACTATCGCCTATTTCTACCCTGAAAAAAATCTTGATTTATTAATTGACGCAGCCGCTTTAATTTTTGGCGCGCCAAAACTAAAAGATAAGAAAATATTATTTTTATTTATTGGCTCTGGCCAACAAGAAAATAATTTAAAATTAAAAATTAAAAATTTGAAATTAGGTAATAAAGTCTTGCTAATTGGCAGCATACCAAAAGCTCATGAATACCTGAAAGCTTTAGATGTATTCGTTTTACCTTCTCTGAAAGAAGGTTTGCCCTACACAATTCTTGAAGCCATGGCCGCGGGAATACCAATTATTGCAAGCAATATCGGCGGTATTCCAGAAATGATTAGCGATAATCATAACGGCTTTTTAATTTCGCCAGACGATGCTGAAACTTTAGCTGAAAGGATCCTGCAAGTTTTGGAAAACAAAGAATTGACGCAAAGGTTCTCGCAAAACTCATTGGAAAAAGTTAAAAATTTCAGCCTTGAGGCAATGGTAGAAAAAACGAAAAAACAATATTAAAAAATCCCTGCGTTTTTCAAGCGATCGCTTGAAAAACGCATATTTTGTTTCTTGATAAATTGGCAAACACCTAATAGACTAACAGACTATTGTGTGTCCAATGTCTCTATAAATTTATTAGCGCTTTCTTTTAATTCCGGGTTGATTTCTGCCGCCATTAAAATCGCCTCTCTGGCTTTTTCTTTATCTCCCGCATTTTTGTAAAGCACCGCCAAGCTGACATAGAGGTCAGCATTTTGAGGCTCTGCCTCTATCGCCTTCTGGCAAAAAACAATCGCCTCATTATAATTTTTCTGCAGAGCTAAAATGTCGGCTATTCTTCTGTATTGCGTGCCGTTTAACGGCCAGAATTTTTGCTCCATTTCAGCTATCTTTACCTTGCCATTTGCCAAATCGCCCAAAGAGAAATAAACAAGCGCCATATTCCAATGAGAATCAAAGACCTGATCATTTAACTCAATGGCTTTTTTAAAATCACTAATCCCTTCTTCTGTCTTGCCCTGTCTCAATTTTACTTCTCCCAAAGAATAAAGAACCGGCTGCTTTGTTGGATTAAGTTCGTAAGCCTTTTGGAAAATTTCAGCGGCTCGGTCAAGTCTTACCGGCTCAACCATTGAATACATTAAATTTAACTGACCAACTAAAAGAACATAACGGGCATCAAGCGGCCGCTCGGCAATAGTTTTATCTCCTTCATCAAGAGCAAATTTTGCAAATTCATTTACCGACTCTTTGTCTTGAAAGTCCTGATAACTGCTAAGTATATTTCTTGTTGTCTCAAAGAGTTGAAGCCTGACTTCAAAGCGGCCAAAAGTTCCGTAGCTTAAGGCTTTTTTAAAATTCTCCTGGAGTTTTGCGACCCCTTCATTCTGCCGCTCCATTCCTTGAATTGTACGATAACCAGCCAGACCCGGCTTTATATTAATAAAGTAGACGACAAGAATAAGGACAACTGCAATAATCACTTTTAAAGCAATATTGGGACTAATAGATCTGGCAGGCAAATGTTTGCCTGAAGCGGGGTTTGCGCCTTTATCAAGCCAGTTTAAAAAAGCCAGCGCGGCAAAGAATGGCAGATAAGAGTGGAGCATATCAAAAACAAATAAGTTCTGGATAAAATAGGCCACTGGCAAAACCGCAAAAAGCGCCGCGTTAAAAAAATCAATCCGTTTGTTTTTAAGCGCCCGCAAAAGCGAAAGAAAAATCGCGCCAAAAATTGCCAGATAACTTAAAAGCCCCAAAACGCCTGTCGTCACTAATGTGTCAAAAACAATGTTGTGAGCGCGGTCAAACCAGTTTTCTGTCGGAAACATTTTTGGATCAAAATGCTTATTAAAAACAACATTGTAATTTTCCCAACCCCAACCAAGAACCGGTTTTTCTTTAAATCCATTGAAACTTGATTTCCAAGCCAAAAGACGGGTTTGAGATGTTGTCTCCTGCATAGAAATCGTGGCCAAACGCAAAAGTGTAGGCGATTTTTTAATCCAAGGGCTGTTTCTTGATAGATAAACCAATGAACCAAAAAGGATTAAAGCAACTAGGCATACAAGCGATATCAATCTCATGCGGCGACGGAATAAAATAACGCTTTCGGGCGCGCCTGACCCCTTTGGCCAAAATAGCATCAGCAAAAAAAACAAAAGCAGTGAAGCAGCAAAAGCTAAAAGCGCGCCTCTGGTTGCTGCCCAATAAAGAATCAAAAAATTAAACAAAAAGGCTGCCGTGTAATAAATTTTAAGCCCCCTTCCCTGCCGTTGAAAAAACATAAAAGCAGTGACAAAAAGCGCAAATAATAAATAGGCGGCAAAATATGCCGGGTTGCCAAAAGTGGCTGAAACACGGCCTTGCCCCGCCAAAAGAAAACCATCTAAATTAAACTTTTGCCCTAAAGAAAACAGAGAGAGCATCAAGCTGACAATAATAAAAAAATCAAAAAACAAAAACCAGTCTTTTTTGGTTTTCAAAACCGAGCTTAAAATCAAAAAGTAGAAAAAATAATGAAGCAAAGTCACAAAACCGGTCATTCTTTCATAGTTGCTCCAAAAACTATGCGCAAAATCGACGCCAAGCGCTGAAGCTAAAAACACGACAAAAAGAAAAATGCCCAGAGCCCAGAGAATTTTTGAGCGCTTGGGCCTAAGTTCCGGATTATCAAAAATCAAAACCAGCCAGGCAAAAAGCATTATTTCAACCACGATCTGGAAAGCCGCTGTTTTTGGAAAGACAAACGGAAAAACAAAATTTTGATTAACGACCAGAGGCGTAAACAAAGAAACTATCGCGCCTGCTTTGATAATATAAAGAAGAATTGTTTTTTGCATATATGAATGTAGCGTTTATATTATGAATTCTATAATTAATATTTTGTCTTGACGTTCTCAATAAATTTATTAACTTTTTCCCTTGTTGAAGGATTAAGCTGGGCTGATATTTCGGCGGCTTCTATCGCTTTTTCTTTCTGGCCAGTCTGCAAATATAAATTAGCTAAGGTTGAATAAATAAGGTAATTGTTGGTGCCGCTTTTAACTATTAGCTCATAATAGGCTATCGCGTTTTCATTGCCTTGCTGAATATTGAAAAAAGGCATAAACTGCTCAATGTTTTGTTCGCCAACATGATGCCCAAGCTCAACCGCCTTCACAAGGCTGTCTTTGGCATTGATATAATCTTGTTTTATATACTGGGCCTTGGCCAGCTCCCACCAGGAAGCGCCGAATTTATCGTTTAGCGCAACAGTTGCTTGAGCTTCTTTTATCGCTTCGTCAAACTTGCCCGCGATTAATAAATTCTCAACCAGAATAAAACGCACAGTGGCTCTCTGCGGAGACAAAACAACGGCTTTATCAATGTAGGATTTGGCTTCATTTAAAATCTGCTCGTTATGATCAACGCTAGACCTAAAATTAAGAATTTCGGCTAATTTAAAATTATAATAGGCGTCATCTGGCATCAAAGCCAGATTCTTTTTATATAAATCCACGGCAAAATCAAGGTCGCCTTTTTTATCCTCGCCTGCGCCGCCTGAAACATAATAATTATAAATCGTATTGGCGCTGGAGCTTCGCAAATCAATATCAAGGATTGTGTTGCGGCTGACAGATTTTTTTAAATAATCTATCCCTTTTTTGTAATCATCCATATAAACCTGACCGGCCACATTATCTTTTAGCGCGCGATAAGAAGCAAGGATTGTGCGGCTAAAAGAGTAAAAAAATAAAACGCCAATAATCAACGCAAGAATAAAAATGATAGCGGGCCTTAAGCGAGCTCCTTCTGTTTTGCCTTGTTCGTTAGTTTGCGGCAAAAGAGAACCCCGCCAATTATTAACCAAAACGAGCAAGACTCCCAGACCAATCAAAGAAGGCGGAGAATCAAAAAGAAAAAGGTTTTGCGTAAAATAGGCCAAAAGAAGCCCGCCAAAAATTGCAAGATATACTGAATCTTTCTGCTCCCTGTGGGTTTTTAAAATAAAATAAAATGCTGAAACTAAAAATAAAAGATAAGCGACAGCGCCCAAAACGCCCGTGGTTGCCAGATGCTCAACAATAATATTATGCGGCCGGTCAAAATATTCTTCGGTGGCCAGATTGTAATAACGCGCCTCAAAATATTTATTAAACGGCGCTACATAATTTTCAAAGCCCCAGCCAATCAAAGGCTTATCTTTAAATCCTTCAATACCCCATTTCCAAGACATAAAACGACTCTGAATCGTGTTGTCAGATAAAGATATATGGCTTATGCGATAAAGATAGGCATTGTTTCTAACCCACCCTTTATTCTGGCTGAAATAGATCAACGAATAAAACAAAATTGAAAAAATAATAAGCGCCAAAAGCCCCAATTTAACTTTTTTGTTTTTTGAAAGGAATCCTAAAATCAAAATCGCAAATAAAAAACCAGCCGCGATTCCTAAAAACGCTCCCCTTGTGCCGGTTAAAAAAATTGCCGCCAAATGTAACAAAGCCACCAAGCCATAAATTATAGCCGGGAAACTCTTTAAATTCTTAAGCCCCTGATAAATTGATAAAAATAAACCAAAGATAAGATAGCTGGCTAAAATTGCGGAGTTGCCCAAAGTGGCAACAATTCTTTCTTCTCCGGGCTTGATGCTCGTTAGGCCAAGTCTCTGAAAAATGCCGTGAAGTGCCAAAGCCGAACTTATAGCCAAAAATATATTAAGAAGCGTTTTTAAATCTTTTTTCTCTTTAAAAATTGACGAGCCGACAAAAAATAGCGCCACAAAATGCAAAAGACCAAACAGCCCCATCATTCTTTCTGCGTCGCCCCAGAAACTCAAATAAATATTGGCGCTAAAAATTGTAGCCGCAATTAAAACTAAAATATAAATTAAAAGCGACCCGCTTAAAACATTTATCTTTGGCCTGTATTTTGGATAAAACAAAATAAAAACCAGCCACAAAAATAAAACCAGTTCCGCAAAGAACCGAAAATATAAAGCATTTGATGTTACATACGGGAAAAACAACCGCCGGTCAACCAACAAGGGAGCAATCAACGACAGATAAAATAAAATCTGAAGAATCTTTTTAAATATTTTTTCTTTATTTGCCATTATTTTCTAATTATCAATTCGCCATGGCGAAAAAATAATTAGAAAATTGTGGCGAGCTGAGCGTTAGAAATTTGCGTGCTGTGCCTTTGGGCCGCCGCGTTAGCGGCGGTGCATAGCAAATTTAGCGAAGCGAGCCCGATTTTCTTTATTTTTTACGCTTGGCGAGAGTTTTTTGCCTACTTTTTGTCGGCACAAAAAGTGGGTTAAGCAAATACAATATATCAAATTTCCCCAAAAAAAACAACCCTGCTTCGTCACAAGCGAAGCAGGGTGTTTTTTAGGAATAACCGATTCTTTAAGAAAGAACCAGCTAGACCAAAGACCTTACGGTTTCAAGGTAACAGTGGTTAATGGCAGGTTCTTAACCTTGTATCCATTGAACCAGTCAGCCGAAGAGGAACCGGAGGTGTAACTATGACCAACGAGATTACGATCAGACCAGATGAAGTTAGCAGCAATTCCTGCAGCTGTCACACCCGTGTTGTTTGAATCCAGATAGAGAATTCCGTCAGCATCACCATCGCTATCAACATCTTGATCAGCGATGTAAGCTTTTGTCGTATGACTTGAATCTGTGTTCATGGTCAAAACAACGCTATCTGTGCTGGTCGTGCCTTTGTCAAAGTTGCGCGGAATAGCCTGAATCGTGTATTCGGTTTCGCTGCTGATTGTGTCCTCAGTCGCGAAAGTAATTATCAGGATGCCATTTGTTTCTACCAAACCTGAATCGGCTTCAACGCTGGAGCCATCGTCTTCCCCTTGAATATCTACATTATCGGTGATATTAACACCGGCGCGATAAAGCTTCAAATAATCCAATTCAAGAGCCGCCAAATTGGTGTTGTCAGCCCATGTCAGAGCTATCTTGAATTGCTTGATAGCAACTGTTCCACCCATTGGCGTGACTTTGAATTTGTAGACATCTGCTGAGGCATCATTGGTGATGGTTAAAGCTGTAGCGCTAGTCAGAGTTAGAACCGGGTATGCCTTGAAGACATAAACCGCGTTTCCTTCTCTGGCATTGTTGATGTAGCTTTGCGTACCAACACTGCTTCTCACTTTAGCTGAAACCAAAGTGGTTGAAGCATTAAGACCTGAGGAAGCTGCGCCAGTTCCAACGCTGTTAAGACCGAGCTTAACAATGATGGTCTTGGTTGTGTTAGCCGGAATAGGCAACGACAAACCAGTGGTGGTGGCGTAGTTAGCATTCATCGGAATGCCGCCATCTTTTAAGGCAACAGTCGGATTAGCTGCATCATACAGATAAACTGCATTAATAGCATCTTGCGCGCCGCTGGCCACCATAATGGCAAACTCTTCCAAGGTGTATGAATCGCTGGTAGCAGTGATTTCATATCTTGCTACTTCAAGAGTCTGACCGCCGTATGCCTGTTGATCCAATGGCTCCTCAAGCGCCGCTGTGGCGATTGAACCAGAGGTCCAGGTTATGGTCTGCCCATTAGTCTCTGTGGAATTGGCAGAAGTGTTGGAATTAGCAGTCGTACCATTAACTGTTAAAGCCGGAGTTGTGGTGGCTGAAAGACCGCTTTTCACATCAGCGTAAACCGCGATGGCAATGGTTGAACCAGCTGCCAAAGTGTAGCTAATGGAATCGCTGTCTGATGTTGTAGCAACAGAAGTCTTGGTTGTGGTCTGCTTATCAGCGTAGGTGATGTAATAGCTTGAAAGATCGGTTGGAACGTTAAGCTTGAAAGCTGTGTCCCAGTCAATCTCAAACGAAGTCAAATTGACAGGCTCAGTTGTATCTGAGGTCAATCTCCATTCACCTAATTTATAAGCGGACTTTGGAGCAACCGCGCTATGATTAGCATAACCAGTGTATTTGGCTAAGCTCAAAGCGCCAGTTTTGACTGTTAAGGTGTTAGCCTCAACGTCTGCAGACGGAGTGTCAAAATAGCTTAAAGAAGAAAGTTTCTGAGCATTGCTTGAGGCGCTGCTCTCAACAATAATCTTTAAGGTTTCATTGCCGCCAATATGATCTGAGCCATCGCTATCCACTATATCGGCATATACATCAACTGTTGCCGGGCTTCCCGGAACAACAATTAAAGAAGAGCCGAGCGAATAATCAGTGTAGGTTGCGGCTGTGCCGTCAGTAGCATAAATATCGGCTGTTGAGCCAATTTGTACGCCATTAGCAAACACTTTGCCATTTCTAATCTCATCAATATCGCCGTCGCTGACTGTAACGCTCAATCTCAAAGTTTCAACTTTGATTGATTCGCCAGCCGCTTTGAATTCAAAGCTAGCCAGCTTAACACCTGAAGCGCCGTCAACCACATTGCCGGAAGGAGAATCGGACTTCTTGCTGATGGTTAATGTTCCAGCAGCAATTGTCTGGGCAGTAGAAGAAACTGCGCCGTAGGTGTCAACATCTGTCTTGTTTGACCTGATTTCTGTATTGAATTCGGTGTCAATAAACACAGCGTCAGCTGATGTTCTCAAAGATAAGCTTGCTGTTCTTGTTGAACCATTGACTAAATCACACAGAACTTTAAGAGTCCTGCTTCCGCTTTCAAGTTTCTTTGGCGCGCCGCTTAAATCAAAGACGACATAACCGTCGCTAGTCAAAGAAGAAACTGTGCTGCCGATCTGAACGCCATCAGCATAAAGCTTGAAATTGGCTAAATCAGTGTTTGTCACTGAGCCAATTTGTCTTAAGCGCAGGTAGTTCATATTAACAGCTCTGGTATTGATGGTAACGGTATTTCTCCAAAGCTCAAATTCATTTTGAGGCACTGGAGTTCCATCGCTTGATGGATAAGTTGTGGTAGAAAATATAATTTCGGCTAAATTCGCGGAGCTGGCAATGCTTTGTGTATTGCCGCTAACCGGGAATGTGCCTGAAATTGTCGCGCCATCGGTTGTAATGTCAGCTGCCGCTTCAATAGAAATTGCAACTGTTTGACCGGTTGTCGCTTCCTTTATATCAGTCTTGACAACAACGGTCTTAGTTGTGCCAGCTGGAATAGAAATAATGCCAGCTGAATTATTCCAATTGATGTAGGTATTGCTGACAGTGGCGCTGTCGGTCAATCTGTTAATGCCGTCATAAAGATAGACATTAACGAGAGTTGTGTCATCAGAGATTCCAGTTCTTTTCATTTTGATACTGGTAATCTTAACCGCGCTGCCAGAAGGAGCCGTAAAATCAAAGGCTGCCAATTTGGCAACGCCTTGAGGCTCTGAAGCAACTGCTGAACCGGTTACGATTGTTCCGGCCGCAGGAGCGCTTGCAGACAATTTCACTTGCAGATCGCCGGTGGAAGTTGATCCACCGATATCGGTCGCAGCGGTGTAGTTGTCGCGATCCACCATATTAATTAAGTAGATCGAATCCCAATCATATCCGGCCGCGACGAATTGTTCGGCAGTCATATTTATCCAATGTTTAGCGCCGACATCGCCGTTTGGCTCTAGCTTATAAACTTTATAATCTCCATCGGCTCTTACCAACTCTGAAGTGGTAAAAGCATCCAATTCTGCTTGGGAAACGGTTTTGATGGCGCTCCAGCTCAAATGTTTATAACTGTTGAAAACTTCGGGGTTCAAAATAAGTCTTTTAAACTTCTTTGCGCCCACGTATTTGGCAATATAAACATCTGGGTTATCAGCGGTCTTTATTGTGTCGCCTTCATTAATGGTGACAGCTTGAGCCGCTAAAGGAGCAAGCATCGCAATGCCGCTCATCCAAGTAATCGTTGCCACAGAAGTGGTGATGGAAACGATTTTTTGAATTTTTTTACTCATTTTTATAGTTAATTTTGAATTCCTCCAGATTGATTTTTTAAATCAAGTTGGAGTTTTTTGAGATGCCTAAAACCTTTCGGTTTTTATTTTTGACGGATTATCTCGACTTTTAAAATAATCCGATTCCCCCCGCTCGTATAAGCGAGGTGTCCTCGAGGTTTATATTAGTAGAGGCCACTTTACGCCAAGCTAGATTGTAGAAACCAATTTACGCCAAAATGGCGTTTTCTTTGGCTTCTAGAATTTTTTTTAGCGTTTTTCTAGCTTCTACTTTTTTGTCCACCCCCCTTACTTTGACGGGGGCGACATCTCGTTTTTTATTTATGTTTTTCGTCTTTCAGGAGCTTTCGCTCCCTTTTGCAAAAAATAAGACAAGAATAAACCCCCAGGGAATTTCACCCCAAAAGCTTAACGACCTTTTTTCTTGCTTGTCCAAATTTTAACTTATTAAACAGCTGATTGTCAAACTTAATTCCTGTGGATAAAAGCGGCTATTTTACCTTTATTTTTTTAAATTCTATTCGGGTATACGCATTCGGATGAATTTGCGCTATTCGGATACTACTATTCCAGATTTAGATTTGAAGAATAAATGATAATAAAGGTGGTGCTTGACTGCCCAGAATCAGCTACTGAGTCTTGCGGCAATATCCCAGAAGTGCTTGAGGCATTAGAATCAATCGGTTTCGTAGAGCCATCCGCATCAGAGCTTTCCTCAGAGGGCACAGCGCTTCCCACCAGCTTTTCCGCGCTGCTAACCATTTCATTGGCTGCTTTCAATGTTTCAAGGGCTCCAGCCACATCATTTTTATCTAGACTAGCTCTTGCTTGAATAAGAGCTTCGTCTGACTGATCAAGGATAATAGCGGCATTTATATAAAACTGGCTGCTAGTAGCTGAATTGCTAGATACTGCCTGCCCCAATGTCTTTATTTTTTCTCCTGTTTTTTGAATCTTTTGGCCTAAATTGGCGATGATCTCTTCTTGACTAATCCCGGATTCGGCCTCTCCCTGCTCACCCACCATCATTTCAAGCGCTTTGGTGCCTGTTTTACTGGCTGTATCTGATGCTTCGGCTATTCTTTCGGCTAGATTATTGGTCTCCGAAGAAGGCATAATCGCCCTAACCTGCGATAAAGTTTGTTCGGCTTGAGAGGCGTTATTATCTATCCTTTTCGCAACTTCAACCTTCTTTTTGGCTCCGGTATTGGCGTTATCAAGCTTAGGCAACTCGTCTTTAACAAGCATCATCTGGCGCTGCAGGTTGCCGACCGCCTCTTCAACTTTGGGCTGCTTCACATTCATTGGCTCTTGTTTCTCAACAACTTTAGTTAGTTCTTCCAGCCTCAAAGCCATTATTTGACTCTGAAGGTCTGCTTTTTTCTCCGGAGAGGTCGTAGTTAATATTTTGGCTTGTTCAAGCGCGATTTTAACCGAATATAGGCGGTCACCCGGAAGACTATCTTTTGCTTTAGCTAGAGTAAAAAGGCCGCTGCTTAAAACTAACCCAAATATCGCCAAAAAGGCGGCTACTGGCCTAAATGCCTTATTAAAGGTTATGTGGCCCAGAAATGACCAAATTTGGGCAATATTGAGCTTCTGGACTGCGGGTTGCGACTCGGCCAAACCCCTTATTTTTGAAGCCAAGCCCTGACGACAAAAAAGCACCCAATTTTGGTCGGGCTCTTCGTTCTTTAATTGGCTTAATTTTTCAATTAGTTCTTTCTCGGTCATTTGCTAAAGAAGACGCAAAAACCGAGATTCTATTACACCTTATTTCTAGCCCCCCTCCTCCATCACTCTTCTTAAAGCTGCCAACGCCCGAGAGAGAGAAGTCCTGATAGAACCTTCGGACTTTTCCGTTATTTCGGAAATCTCTCTTACGCTGAAATCTTCAATATAATGCCAAATAATAAGGTCTTGGTATTCTGGCTTTATACGACTTATTTCTTGCTTTATCTTGTCTATTTCAAGGCTTTTTTCAACTAAATGTGTTAATTCTTGGCCTTCTGCCTCAATCTTTTTTTCGGAAATACTCTCCAAAGATATCGGCAATTCGGAAATATTTCGGAAATAATCGGAAATGATATTTCGGCAAACCTGATAAACCATTGCCGAAAAATTTCCGATATCTTTCCCTTGCTTCAGATAATTCCAGGTCCTTAAAAACACCTCGGAAGATAAATCTTGCGCGACCTGTTTTGATCCCACCCTAAAATAAATATAACGGTAGATTTTCGTTATATATTTATCGTAAAGTTCAAGAAATTGTTCTTCATTGATTGTTGACAATTGATTAAATATTCAAACCTTTAAGGTATTTTTTAAGACCCGGGGATAAATCTTGGCGCTGTAATCCAAAATCAATATTGGCCTTCAGATATTCCAGCTTATTGCCGGTATCATAATATCGGCCATTTTTAATCTCGCAGGCATAGATAGGATAACCAGTATCTATTAAAGCGTTTATTGCGTCAACAAGCCAAAACTCTCCTCCCCGACCCGGCTTTAAATCCTGCAAAATAGGAAAAATATTGTGCGGCAGTATGTATGCTCCCAGAATTGCCAAATCAGAAGGCGTTTTATTAACTGCTGGCTTTTCAATAATTTTTTTTATTTTAAATACGCCCTGCTTAACATTTTCTATTTTTGCTATACCATAACGGCTAACGTCTTTTTTGGGAACGCGAAGCGCCGAAAAAACTGCGCCGCCAAATTCTTCGTAAACTTTTATCATCTGCGCCAGACGCAACGGATTAGCATAAATAAATTCGTCGCCCCACATTACAACAAAGTCTTCTCCTTGATCAATCAAGTGGCGCGAACAATAGACTGGCGTTGCGTTGCCATAGGGTCCTTTTTGCCTAACGTAAACAAAGTTTGCCATCTCGGCAATGCGCCGGACTTCCTCAAGCTCTTTTTTCTTTCCCGATTCCTCTAGTCTCTTTTCTAGCTCAAAAGGATAATCAAAATAGTCCTCAATTGCCCGCTTGTGCCAACCAGTAACAATAATAATATCCTGAATCCCGGCTGACACCGCTTCTTCTACCACATACTGAATAATCGGCTTATCCACAATCGGCAGCATTTCTTTAGGCATCGCTTTTGTGGCCGGCAGGAAACGAGTACCAAGACCAGCCGCCGGAATAATGGCTTTTTTAATTTTCCTCATACGCAGATTTACATTATTTTTTTTGTTTTGCCGCCCAAGCCGAAGAACGAAGAAGCGAATCAAATGTCCCTGCGTCAGACCAAAAGCCTTTCAAGATCCGATAGGAAAGAGTCCTTGTTTTTAAATACAAATTATTGACATCGGTAATTTCAAGCTCCTTGCGCCAAGAAGGGCTAACCATTTTAATAAAACCCCAAACCTGATTATCGTATAAATAAAGACCGGTCTGGGCCAAAAAATTCGGCTTAACTTTTTTTGGCTTCTCAATCATATCAATAATCTTGCCGTTTTTTACTTCCGCCACGCCAAAACGCTTTAAATCCGGCACTTTTTTAAGAAAAATTGTTGCTCCCTTGTCTTTCTCTTCAAAATCCTGAACTGCCTTTTTAATAACCTTAATGTCGCTAAAAATATTATCTCCTAAAATAACCATAATTTTATCATTATCCGCAAAATCCTCACACAAACTAAGCGCCTGAGCAATCCCGCCAGCTTCTTCCTGAACGCCATAAGAAATTCGGGCGCCAAATTCCTCGCCCGAACGCAAAAGCTCTAAAAAATGCCCCGCGTGTCCCTTGCCGGAAACTATCATAACATCTTTAATGCCGGCTCCGATCAACACGTTTAAAGGATAATAAATCATCGGTTTATCATAAACCGGCAAAAGATGCTTATTGGTAACTTTTGTGCAAGGCAAAAGACGAGTGCCATTGCCTCCAGCTAAAATAATGCCTTTCATAGGAATCTGTCGCTGTCCGACAGCGACAGAAATATGCAGATGTCGGATAGCCGAATGTTTAAAAATTTATTCAACTAGAATATAGTGGGTGCCTCTCCTGTCGCCGACTTTTTTTATAATTTTTCTTTCAGATAATAGTGTCAAATCGTTTCTGATTGTCCTTTCGCTAACGCTGCCAAAAAGTTTTGATAAATCAGATATGCCGGCTTTTTTGTTTTTCTTAAAATAGTCAAGAAGCTTGTCTTGCCTTTTTAGCGCCTCTCCAAAAACCAATCTTTCTTCTTTGATGTCTTGAGCAACCAAAGAATTATCGTCTTTTTTTGCGACTTTCTGGTCTTTAATCTTATCCGGCTCTCGGATCTCTAACAAAGTATCAACCAATAAAAGATACGCACTTTTTAGCAAATCCAAATTCATCGGATTTAACCAATTCTGCGCTTTGGCCACTTCCAAATAAATTTTTATCTCTTCTGTTTTTAAAATTGTATCACGAATATCCTTTTTGGCCAAAGAAACGATTATATCGCAAGAAGTCTTGCGCAACTTGATTGCAAGCGGCTCCCCAAAAGGAAAAATGCTGGTTACCCGATAAATTGCCAGACATAACTCAAAAGCCCTCCGTTTTAAATTTTCTAAATTTTTCTCTTTAGCCAAAAAGGGCTCCTGCGTTTCCATTTAACATTATTCTATTGACTGTGAAGCTATAATGTCAAGAAAAAATAACAATGAAAAGATTCTAAATAAAAAATTCCCTGGGTTCCAAGTGGTGAAAAATCCAAGGGATAAAGAATTAGAAAGGCAAGCGCAAACACCTTAAGCCAATTGTGGAATAACGACACGCCGATGTTTGTCGGCACGCCAGATACGAATATGCCCGAACTGATAAATACGCACAGACAGCGAGTCATACAAAGAATGGAGAGATGTAAAATACACCTTGGCAACGAATAAATTTTCTTTCGACTGGAACAGAAAAAAAGTTGCATAACCGCCTGTCCGAAGCCAGGCTTGATACTTCCTTACAAAGTTCAAAATTTGATCCTGACAAAGATATATTTTCTCTACATTATAGCCCAAAGAACCAAACATTTGAGCGAAAGTTGCATCTTTCTTCATCCTATAAACTCGGACGGGTGTTTCTGGAGTCTCCCATCCAGATGCGTCAGCGCCCCAATTTTTGAAATTGGGATCAATTTCGGCAAATGTATCTTTCGCATCTTTCAAAAGCTTACTTCCATCAACAGCATCAATAACCAGCGATTCGTTGCCAGATATGCACTTAAGAAAAGTTTTTTTCTCAGCACAAGCGCCAACCCATGATTGCTCTTTGCGAAGGAATTTTTTAAGTTGGTAAAGCCAATCTTCTTCGCCTTCGCCCCATAAATGTTCGGCTAGATCGTACAGAACTCGGAGTTTGGCAACCGAGAAATGCGCGATCATTTCTACAATACCGCCGAGCTTGCTCATCTTAATTTCATATTCAGATGGCATGGTCAGCCTCCTTAAAAAGTATTTATGACGCTACTACGTCATCCGGTTTTTTAAAGAACCGATTCTTGATAATATATTCTTTTATAGCTGCCTGTCAATAAATAAAAAAGATAGAACTATTTTGTTCTATCTTTTATTTTTTTAACCCCACACCCTAATAACGGCGAAATTGTCATCTCCTAGGTCAGCGATAGCTATTTCTGTCTCGGGCCTAATGCTCTTATCGGGCATGAACTGTTGGAAATCGATTTCAGAGAATCTTCCCCAATTTTTAGCCGAGCCCCTAAAGATTTCTTTTTTCCTTGTTTCGGGCAAACTGAGTATTCTTGGACAATCTATATGCGGCCTGGCGCCTCTTTTATAAATTTGCAAACAAAGATCTTTGTCTATCTCGCTCATTTTTTCCTCCTTTTTGTAAAAAGAACTTAAAAATAGGGGAGTCGCGTTAATTTTTAACGGCTCTGATACTGTTTTTTGTAATAATCTAAATATTCTCCTGATTTTAATTTTTTCCACCACCACTCATTTTCCTGATACCATTTTATTGTGCGACGTAATCCTTCGTCCCAGGGGATTTCCGATTTCCAGCCCAATCCCCTAAGTTTTTCGCAATTTATGGAATATCTAAAATCGTGAGCTGGCCGGTCTTTGACATATTCAATCATTGATTCATCAAAACCAAGCTCGGCTAGAATAAATTTGGTAATTTCTATATTTTGTTTTTCATAACCCGTTCCGATATTATAAATTTCTCCGACTTGGCCCCTTTCTATAATCAAGTCTATCGCCCGGCAATAATCTTCGGTGAAAATCCATTCGCGCATCTGATTGCCCTCTCCGTACACCGGCACTTTTTTATTCTCCAATAAATTTGTGATGAAAAGGGGAATTAATTTTTCCGGATATTGGCTTGGACCATAAAAATTGCACGAATGCGTTACAATAACTGGCAAATTATAAGTTTTAAAATAAGCGCGGCAGAGATGGTCAGCGCCGGCTTTGGAAGCAGAATAGGGGCTGTTTGGCGCAAAGGGACTGCTTTCAGAGAAAGAACCGTTTTTAATTGAACCAAAAACTTCATCTGTGGATATCTGTATATATTGTGCGACATTATTCTCTCTCGCTGCTTCTAGTAGGGTGTAGGTTCCAAAAATATCGGTTTTAATAAAGGCGTCGGGTTCCAAAATTGAGCGGTCAACATGCGTTTCAGCCGCAAAATTTATAATTTTATCGACTCCTTGGCCGATAGCGGCTTTCACGTCTTCTTTGTTCGCTATATCCCCTCTCACAAAAAAATAATTAGGGCTATCCCCAACTTCTTTTAAATTATCCAAATTCCCTGCATAAGTTAGCTTATCCAAATTCACCACCTGCCAATTGGGATGGTTTTTAAAAATATGCTTTATGAAATTGGAACCCATAAACCCAGCTCCGCCGGTTATTAAAAGTTTCATATTCTTTCGTAAGCAAATTTTATTTTTTCTCCGACGATTCTGTGATTTTCTCAAAATCCCCCGATTCTATAGCCCCAGAAAAATCCTCTAACCCGGCAAGTTGCTCTTCTATGTCTGCTATCTCTGCTTGCAATGCTTCAATTTGTTCTGCGGTAGCGCCTTCAAGCTCTGCTCTTTTGTCAACAAGGAGCGCTTTTAATCCTTCGGTATATTCTTTCATCTCGCCGTCTAGTTGCTCAATCTCTTCTGGATTTAATTCTCTTTCTGCCTCTTGCTCTTTTTGCTCTTGTTTTGACTCTAGCTCTGGATTCTGATTTGGCTGTTCAAAAAATTTATTTTCGTTCATAGTTTCTAATTTAAGAATTAAGAAATTATTTCTCCGCGCATGTGAAAAATTTGCAATAAAATCGAGATGAACCGAGAGATAAAAATTGCCGAGCGACGACCCGCCCTGGGCGGGGAGGAGTCTGCGAGGCAATTTTTATCGGAGGCGAATCTGATTTTCTCAAATTTTTACACCTGCGCGCAGTCTTTTGGCCATCCCGTACCAAGCTTGCTCTGGTATTGAGGCTGACAGAAAAGTGGCAAGAAAAAATTTATTTTTTCTTGTAAGTACAAATAACAATATCTGGATAATTTATGCTCTTGAAATATTTACAGATTGAGATATTTTTAACGGCGCATCTGTGTTTTTTGGTGCTTTCCGCGATATTCCAAGGACATTTGTCTTGCTCCCAATGTATATCCTTGGGATGGCTGACTAAATTAATATCCATATTAGCGCCTTTGAGTTTTAAATATTTTTTCATAAACCTTGAACCTTAAACTATAACTTTCAACTTTTAAGCCCTCGACTTCGCTCGGGGCAAGCCTTAAACTTTTTTCGCCAAAGGCGAATCAGCCTCCGGCTGAAATTTTCTACTATATTCCTCCATCACCTCAATAATCCTCTCTTTAATCGGCTTTAGAGCTATCCCCTCGCCCTGCAATTTGTCGGTATTTAAAATACAATTGGAGCGCCTGGCTTTGGCCAATCCTTTTTTATATAAATCCTCAACCGAGATAAGCTCGTATTTGTGTTCGGGATTTATATGTTTTTTGTAAAGCTCCATGAACTCCGAATGCTTAATTGTCCCGGGATTTGTTACGTGATAAATTCCAATACATCTTTTTTCAATTAGTTTTTTAACCACTTCCAGCAAATCCGGAATAATTGTTACTGAATTTTCTACATCAATAATTTGCGGATATTTTGCCAGTTTATCAATCAAATTCCTTGGATTTGGCTCAACATCAATTGGCAGACGCAAACGCGCGATTAAAACCGGGAAATTCTTTAAAATCTGATCGGCCCAATATTTTGTAAAGCTATAAAAACTCGGCGGCGTAGCTGGATCGTCTTCACAAAAACCCTTGCCATCCTTTCCTTCTCCCTGAAAAACACAGCCGCTTGATAAATGCACCCAATAAATATTTTTTTCGCTACAGGCCTGTAAAATATTTAAAGGCACCGCTACATTGCCCGCCACAGTTTCGGCTTTATGGTCCTCGCACCAATCAATATTTGGCCGGCCGGTTATGCCAGCACAATTTAAAACAACTTTGGGTTTTTTATCATCCAATTCTTTTCTTAACGCCGGCAAATCCAAAATATCAACCTCTGAATTATAAGAGTCTTCTAAATATCTATTAAATTTTTGCGCTAGCCACCCTCCTTGACCTAAAATTAGATACTTCATAATGTTGTGTTTGCTTTAATTCTATCAGAATAAAAAATTTTCGCAAACAAAAAACGCTTCGTATTCTATAAAGCGTTTTTGTAAAATTTAAATTGTTTAATTATTTTAACAAATCCTTAATGACCGCATTGGAAATAATTTTATTCTGTCCTTCGCTTTCAACTAAATTCACCCCTACCATCTCCCCTTTTATGTTAAATATCGGCGCGCCGGAAATATTTTTGGCGATAAAATCAACGGTTAGATTTGGCTGGAGTTGATTGATAATGCTTAAATCAACGAATTTTGATAATTGATTCTGGCTAGTGGATGACGCGGTAAAAAACCCAGCCCCAATTAAAAAAATTCGCTCGCCTAATTTTGGCTCTGCTTCAGAAAAAGAAACAACCGACAAATTAGATTCGTTAATTTTTAATAACGCAAGGCCAGAAGCATCATCTCTTTTTTTAACTTCGGCTACTACCTGCCTGTTGTCAAAAAACACTAAAATTTGCTGAGCCTGCAAAGGAACCGAAGCTTGGGGCGCAACGACTAAACCGTCGCTGGTAATAATAAACCCGGTGCCTTGCGCTAGAATCTCTGGTCTTTCAAGAACAACCTTTTTCTTATTAATCGTTTTTTCAACAACCTGAGAAGTAACACCCACAACCTGATTGCCGACCTTGGCAATCGCGTTTTCTAAAGCTTCATTTTCCGTAATTAAAACTTGCTCGGTTTTATTTATAATTATTACCCCCTCTTTCACGCGCTGAAGCCAATCAACTTTATCAAAAACAGAAAGACCGGCTACCCAGGGCAAAAAACATTCGGACGCAAAAATCCCGGCCAAGCCGCCGACTAAAATAATTATGCCAAGATTTATTAGTTTTCCCTTTATTTTTTTACCAAGCAGCATTAGTTTCCTAAGCTTTAAAAACCTCTAGTTCTTTCGCTTCCTTAATAATTATCTGCCCGTCTTTTGCATCAAAATTTAAAGAATCACCCTCACTCGCCCTTCCTTCAATAATTAAACTCGCCGCTTTATCTAAAATTAACTGCTGAATAATGCGCTTTAAAGGCCTTGCCCCATAATTTGGATCATAACCTTTTTCAGCTAAAAGTTTTTTTGCTTCTCTGGTGATTTTAATCTTAATTTTTTTCTCTGCCAGCCTTCTTTGAACCTGCTCAAGCTGCAAATCAACAATTTTTAATAAATCGTTTTGTTTTAACGAATCAAAAACGACAATTTCATCAACGCGATTTAAGAATTCGGGTTTAAATCGCTGGCGTAAAGATTCCAAGACCCTGTTTTTCATCTCCTTTTCTTCTCTAGCTGGCCGTTCTTCCGTAAAACCAAGAATATATTCTTTAACAATCTCGTTACCAATATTTGAAGTCATTATAATAATTGTGTTTTTAAAATTAACATGGCGGCCTTTAGCATCAGTCAGGCGGCCATCATCTAAAATCTGCAAAAGAATATTAAAAACTTCCGGATGCGCTTTCTCGATTTCATCAAACAAAACCACGCTATACGGCCGGCGCCTAATAGCCTCTGATAATTGCCCGCCTTCCTCAAAACCAACATAGCCGGGCGGCGAGCCAATCATTCGCGAAACTGTGTGTTTTTCCATATATTCTGACATATCAAGCCTGACAAGCGCATTCTCATCATTAAACATAAACCCGGCCAAAGCTTTAGCTAGTTCGGTTTTCCCAACACCAGTTGGGCCAAGGAATATAAACGAGCCGATTGGTCTTTTCTCTTCAGAAATTCCCGCCCGCGAACGGCGAACAGCGTTAGCAATAGCTTTAATCGCCGGCTCCTGACTAATAATTTTTTTATGCAACTCCTCTTCAATACGGATTAGTTTTTCCATTTCGCCTTCCAGCATTTTCTGCGCAGGGATGCCGGTCCAACGAGAAACCACCCGTGCAATATCCCCGTCATCGATTTCTTCTTTAAGCAAGGGGTTATTTTTTTGCACCTCCACTAATTTTTTCTGCGCAGATTTAATTTCTTTTTCCAAATTTAAAATTTTTCCATATCTTATTTCCGCCACCTTCTGTAAATCAGCTTTCCTTTCGGCAATTTCTGCTTCTTGCTTTAAAGCATCTATTTGCTTTTTAGATTCCCTGATTTTTGAAATGATATCGTGCTCTGCTTTCCAGCGCAATTCCAATCCATGACTTTTTTCTTTTAAATCAGTTAACGTCTTTTTTAATTTTCTGAGCTGCTGACTAGCTTCTTTGCTTTTTTCTTTTTTAAGCGCCTGACATTCAATTTCAAGCTTTGTAATCTGGCGCTTGGCCTGATCTAAATCAGTCGGCATGCTGTCAATTTCCATGCGAAGGGCCGAAGCCGCCTCATCCATTAAATCAACCGCTTTATCAGGCAGAAATCTGTCAGAAATATACCGGGCCGAAAGAGTGGCCGCAGCAACAATTGCCGAATCTGTAATGCGAACTCCGTGATGCACCTCATATTTTTCTTTAACACCGCGCAAAATGGCAATTGTGTCTTCAATCGTTGGTTCAGAAACAAAGACTGGCTGGAAGCGCCGCGCCAAGGCCGGATCTCTCTCAATGTATTTTTGATATTCTTTTAAAGTAGTGGCGCCGATTGCATGAAGCTCTCCTCTGGCCAAAGCGGGTTTTAATAAATTAGAAGCATCAATCGCGCCCTCAGCTGCCCCGGCGCCAACTAAAGTATGCAATTCGTCAATAAATAAAATAAATCTGCCCGATGACCGCTCAATTTCTTTTAAAACAGCTTTGATTCTGTCTTCAAATTCGCCGCGGAATTTTGTGCCGGCAACCAAAGCGCCCAAATCCAAACCGATTAACTCCTTGTCTTTAATGCTTTCTGGCACATCGCCCTCAACTATTCTTTGAGCTAGCCCCTCAACAATAGCGGTTTTACCAACTCCCGCTTCGCCGATTAAAACCGGGTTATTTTTTGTCCGGCGCGATAAAACCTGCATCACTCTTCTTATCTCTTCATCGCGGCCGATAACCGGATCCAGCTTTTCTTTTCTGGCAAGTTCTGTTAAATTCCGCGCATATTTTTCCAAAACCTGATATTTGCTTTCAGGTTCAGCATCGGTTACGTGCTGGCCGCCTCTGACTTCTTCCATCACGTTTAAAATGGATTGCTTGTCAACGCCAAAAACCCGAAAAACTTCTTTAACTTTTACTGGGATTTCAAGCGCCGCTAGCAATAAATGTTCGCAACTTATATATTCGTCCTCCAGGGTTCGTGCTTCTTTGCTGGCTTGATTAATTAATCTGCCAAGCTCCGAACTTAAAAACACCTGACCGAAAGGCACTTCGCCAGAAATTCTTGGCAGGCGCGCCAACTCTTTTTCAAGCTCCGACTCAAGCAATGATAAATTAATTCCCAGCCTCTGCAAAATAGCAGCCACGATACTTTCTTCCTGCCAAATCAAAGCCAAAACCAGATGCAAAATTTCAATCTGCTGCTGACCTCTTTCCGAAGCCAGATTATGAGCATCTTTTAAGGCCTCTTGAGCTTTAATTGTAAATTTGTCTATCTGCATAAACGTAGAAGCCAATTTACGCTAACTAAATATACGCAAATTTACGCTATTTTTGGCGTTATTTTGGCTTCTAATTTTTAATTTGCGTTATATTTTGCTTCTATAACCTATCTCTCCCCCAAAACCACTTTCGCCGCCTTCTCTTGCCCTCCGCTTAAAATCTTTAAAGTTATCGTATCGCCAACATTGTGATTCTGGATAATTGAATTTACGGGATTATCGGCGCCAATCTTTTTTCCGTCTATCTCTAGTATTATATCATTTTCTCGCAGTCCTGCCTTGTCAGCCGGACTACCAGAGACTACTGCCGGTTCGTCCTGAGTTTGCCCTCCAACAATTAAAGCGCCGTAATCGACTGTTAAATTCCTTTGTTCTCCAAGTGCGGGCGTAATTAAAGTATAACGAATTCCCAAAAAAGGATAAGAAATTTTTCCCTGTTTTTTAACCTGCTCAATATCTCTTTTAGCCGGATTGATCGGCAAAGTAAAGGCAATATTCTGGGCATTCTGGACGATAGCAACGTTAATTCCGATTACCTCGCCAGACAAATTAAGCAAAGGGCCGCCAGAATTTCCCGGATTAATCGCCGCGTCAGTCTGAATAACGCCTTCCAGTTGTTCGGCCGCTGTGCCGGCGCCTCCTTGAGTAGTTACAGAGCGCTGCAACCCGGAAATTACGCCAACGCTGACTGTATTTCTAAATTCGCCAAGGGCGTTGCCAATCGCAATCACGCTTTGCCCAATTTGTAAATTATCTGAATCGCCAAGCCTGACCACCGGTAAATTATTTTTTTCTATTTTTAAAATGGCGATATCCTGAATTGGGTCTTTAGCTAAAACTCTTGCCGCATATTTTTGGCCATCGTTGGTCAAAACCGTATAATCGGCCCCGTCAATATCAACCACGTGCCGGTTAGTTAAAATCATCCCGTCAGAAGAAATAACAAAGCCCGAGCCTCCGCCAACTTCCTGTTCCTGAGTTCCATTTTGGCGATATTGAGGAACCAATTGCTGGAAAAAATTGCTGAATGGATTATTGGAAAAGTTATCCAAAGGAGCGTAATATTGTTCAATCACCGGCAAATCTTTAGTCGCAATAATAGAAACTACAGCCGGAGAAACATCTTTAACCACTTTTATTACTGCCTCTTCGTCAGAAGAAATAATCTGTTGGCCGCTAGATAAATCCCCTATGCTTTGCGGAAATAATTTTGCCCCTATGCCGCCAGCGATAAAACCAGCTGCCGAAGAAACAATGAAACTAGCAACGACGATAATGGTTATAAATTGTTTTTGTTTTTCATCCATAGTAAAGTTCTTATGAAATTGGGGCAAAAATAATCATATTTTTCTGCGTCGGGCTGGCTTGGTACATTTATATAGGCGCGAGCGCCAATAAAATAGAGGCGTGCAGAAAAATATAATTATTGCTGTTGACATACGCATGCATACATATCAGCCATTCCTCTCTTTGTAATCTTCAATCGCCGCTCGTAATGCCTTAACCGCCAAATCCGCGCAATGTAGCTTAATTGGCGGCAGAGAACCTAAAGAATTTTTTACATCGGAAAATTCTATCTTAAGCGCTTCGGAAAAAGTTTTTCCTTTGGCAAGCTCGGTAATCATAGAAGATGTGGCAATCGCCGCCACGCATCCCAATGTTTCAAATTTAATATCTTCTATAAATTCCTCGCTCTTGCCATTTCTGCCGACTTTAAGATAAATCCTCATCATATCGCCGCAAATCGGATTGCCAACCTCACCCAAACCATCGGGCCCTTCTATTTTTCCCATATTATGGGGGTTTTGAAAATGTGAAATGACTTTATCTGAATACATATAATATATTTTTATCAATAAGAGATTAAAAAATAATTAACAACCAAAATCATCAGGCAATTTCGCCTTCTCTTTAATTTTTGCACTTTCATTTAAATCGCCGCTCAAGTTTCTCAGTTTTTCAATAATTTTTGGCAAAACTTCCAAAACTTTTTCAATTTGCTCGTCTGTTGTCTGGCAGCCAAGGCTAAAACGCACGGAACTGTGCGACTGGGATGGTGTCAGGCCCATTGCTCCCAAAACATGCGAGGGTGAAAGCGAACGGGCAGCGCAAGCCGAACCCGTTGAAACGGCAATTCCTTCTAAATCCAAAGCCACAATAATTGCTTCTCCTTCCACGCCCTCAAAACGAAAATTTGCATTATTGGGCAATCTTTTTTCTAAAGAACCGTTAATAAAAGATTGCGGAATATTTTTTAAAACGCCATTTATTAATTTATCGCGCAACTGCTTTATATTACTATTAACATTATTTTTTTGTTTCAAAACAGAAATTGCCGCACCAAGGCCGACAATTCCCGGTGTATTATGAGTGCCAGCCCGCATTTTAAATTCCTGTTCGCCGCCATCCATAAAACGAGCTACTGGTGTCCCTTGTCTGACAAAAAGCGCGCCTACGCCTTTTGGTCCATAAATTTTATGGCCAGAAAGCGTTAACAAATCAACGCCCAGTTTTTGCACATCGCAGTCAAGATAATTTAACGCCTGCGAAGCATCGGTATGAAAATATATTTTCTGCTCGCGGCCTTGATTGATCTTTTTTAAAAACTGGCCAATTTCTTCTATTGGCTCAACTGCGCCGGTTTCATTATTGGCATACATTATAGAAACTAGAATCGTGTTTGGTTTAATATTTTTTTGAAGCTCTGAAATTTCAACCAATCCTTCGCTATTAACCGGCAAAAATGCTACCTCGGCCATTCCCTCTTTTTCCAGTCTTTCGCTTGAAGCTAAAATGCATTCATGCTCAATTTTAGAAATAATAATATGCGGTTTAGCTCCGATTTTTTCGGCTAGTTTTTTGTTTCCGCCAATGCCTTTAATAACGGTGTTATTGCCTTCTGTCGCGCCGCTAATAAAAATTACTTCATCGGCTTGGCAATTTAAAAATTCTGCTACTTGATGCCGCGCGTTTATTACGCCCTTTTGCGCTGCTTGGCCAAATTGATGCACCGAAGAAGCATTGCCAAATGCTTGCGAAAAATAAGGCTTCATAACTTCAAAAACCTGCTCGTCAAGAGGCGTTGTAGCCGCGTAATCTAGATAAATTTTGTCGTTCATAGTAAAGATATTTTAGCAAAAATATAAGGCTAAGTCAATTCGGAAAAATTCTATAAAAATTACTGCTCCGTCGTATATTTTAGTAATTTTTATCAATTAAAAAGAGCAACGCGTAGCGCTGCTCTTTGATTTTTTAAAAAGTATGTTCCTTCGCTGGAGGAGGAAACGGGGTGAGTTCCTGCGGAAGAACCCCGTTTTCAGGATGTTGCCGCTCTGGTTGCTTCCAGATTTCTTCCTCTTTTTTCTCTCCTTCTTCATCCGAACAGTTTGGCGGCCGGGCAAAGATTTCTCTTTTGGCACCTAAAACTATAAACCTATCTCCTGCCTCCATTTCCCAGATTTCTGGAGGCGCATTTTTGTATATTTTGGCAAATTTATCATCCAAGCCCTCGTCTTTGATAATCACCCAATTATAATCCGGGATTTTACCAACAAGAATACTTCTTTGATCCGATGGCAACTTGGCAAAAGATAACGGTCTACCTTCTTTAAGTGCGAGTAAATTATTCTCATGAACGCCCAAAAGCCATATCCCTGCCACGCCGATTCCAAAGATTATCAATCCGAACCATCCTCTTTTTTTTGCTGTGGATGCATTAATAGAACGCTCCACCAATGATAAACCGACCAATAAAATTATTGCTCCAAAGATCATCGCTAGACTCATAAATTCGTCCATTCCCGTTTCTCCTTTCGCCTTTTATTTTTTCATCGGATAAATCACAAACTTCTTAGCCTCTCCCTCTTCGCTGCTTCTGCATCGCACACAATAAGTAGCTCTAATCACATCTCCTTTTTGGAGCTTCCTTCCCAAGATGCCTTCAACTTTTTTAATATCGTACCTTGCCGGCCTAACCCTGCCGCAATTTGCGCAATAAAGGGCGACCTTTTTTAGATCCCGACAATTTTCACAAACAGAATCCGCTTTGCTTGCGCCTCCGCAAATAATACATTTTTGTCCCGTCAATTTCTCCACAGACACCTCCTTTTTCAAAAAATGCGCTTATTTTTAATCTTAAGAACTTTAATTAAATATTTTACAAAAAATAGCATCTAATGTCAACTCTATACAATAAAAAATGACCGCGCAAGCAGTCATCAATATTTCTATACACGGGGTATCATCCTCCTATGGATAATCATATTTATTAATTCTACCTTTGCCCCGCATTTTAGACAGCTATCGACAAATATAGTCTGCCCTTTTTTTATGACGCTCTCCCCTTTTTCATTGAGGCAAATCTTTTTTATTTCCTCCAATTCAAAACCGTCAAGCTCTTTACAATAGCCGCAATTACGACAAAAAAAGATAACGCTCCATAAATGAAAGCATCTTGGACAAAAAAAATCATGCGAGCTCAATGAATCTTTCTTGCAAAGAGCGCATACCATAACCCGCTCTGATCGTCGCTTTACTACTATCACCTTCTCCCTCCTTTTTTATTAAAAGAACGTTAAGCGCTTCCTTCTTTCCTCTGAATTACATCCAGCGCCCGACGCGCATAGCTTTCTGAAATTTTAATTATTCTTTCATCAAAATCCGGGTCGCTGGGATCGGGTACAATATCTTCCACGCAAATATCAGCTTTTGTTTCTGTTTTGCTTTTTTCTGGGTCTTTGGTTAAATCAAATGTTACAATTTGCTCTTTCTGCCCTTTTTTCCCTGGCTCTAAAGAAACATAAAAATCTGTTTTATAGAAAATATCAAGCGGAGTTCTGGCGCCAGTAAAAATCTTCAACCTATCCATATCTTTTTCGTCTTCTAGCCCAAGTTTTTCAGCCATTGCCAAACGCAGTTCTTTTAAGAATTCCTTGCCAGGATTTGTCGGATCCCAAGGCTGAAATTTCTTTACTAGCTCTCGGGCATAAGGAAGGGGTAAGAAATTTTTATCTCTTAATTCGTAACCTTCTTTTTCTGCTTTAGCCCGAAGGCGTGCCAGTTCCGCCTTATATCTTGGGTCATCAATATCAACTTCGCCGATTACATCTCTCTCATAATCGTGGCCGGAATAAAATTCTCTTGGTTGTTCAAATCGTCTCATAAATTGGCTTGATTAATTTACAATATAAATTCACCTATGTCAATGATTTTTCCGCTATTATCGCCGCGCCGAGCGCCCCGCCAAATTGGCCAAGCTCACTGAATAAAATCGGCGTATTTTTGGCTTCAGGAGAAATAACATATTTTTCAATTACCTCTTTTATGCCGGGCAAAATCATATCTTGCGCGCTCGCAATTCCTCCGCCAATAATAATAACCTCTGGATTAAGAATATTAATTATATTAGCAATTCCGATTCCTAGATTTTTCGCTCTC
>JACQXN010000001.1 GCA_016208745.1 Candidatus Portnoyibacteriota bacterium
AACGTAGACGTAAAACATAGATTGTAGAGTTTTGGGCCATGCACCACGTTGGATGCATGGCCGTGAACCCTACGTGGTTCACGGCTCCGGCGGCAGGATAGTTCGACAGGTTGCGACGGTGAGCCCGTCGAACCGCTCACTATTTTTTCCTGCCGCAAGAATCATCAACAACCTCACGGCATTTGCTTAAACGAATCAAAGTTTCTTTATCGCCTTTTATTAAGGCTTTCTTTTTTGCGGCACACCATCCTTTGATTTGCTTTTCACGATTTTCCGCTTCTTTGCGTGTCGCAAAATTTTCAGTATGGATTAATTCTAAATCAGAAAACTTTTTTGTATAAAATGACTCTTTATTTAAATGTTGGCGTAATCGTCTTTGTATATTATCGGTAATACCGACATAAAAAGTTTTCTGATCGCAAAAAAGAATATAGAGAGTCCACATATTAATTAAGCCCAGAGCAATTCGGCTGAGCTTGTCGTCGAAAGAAGGGCAAATGCCCTGAGCTTGTCGAAGGGCTCCGGCGGCAGGATTCGAACCTGCGACCAAGTGATTAACAGTCACCTGCTCTACCACTGAGCTACGCCGGAATATATTTAGTTTTTAATATTATCATCTAGCCACTTTCTTCCTTGGCCAGACTTCAAAAAATGTTCTCTTTTTATTGCTTCTGTTCAGGCTTAGCTATCTACCTGTCGGCAGACAGGCGCCGGAATAATTTTAATAACAGCCTTGTTTTGGATTATAACCTATAAAATATCATTTTTCAAATATTTCCCTAACAAAAAATTCTAATACACCTTTATATTAGAATTTTTATCAGCTAAGTTTTCTAACAGGATTTTTAGCGCTTTGTTTTATTCTTGCTTGGTTCAAAAAATAATCTGCAATCATCCATCTTCTTTAAGCATTTTTCCAGCGCCTCTCCGCTCAGCCTTGGACAGCAATCTTTTGAAGATTGCAGTTTCTTTATAAATTCCTTTGTTTTTGCTCCATTTTTATTCATAGCGATAGTCTGGGGAGGTAACTCCCCTTTTTCTATTATAGGGTGTTTTTTTATTTTGGCAAGCCCCATCAATATTATGCAGAAATCTATGGTTTGTTTCGTCTTTTATAGTGAGGGGTCAGAAGATGAAAACTTTATTGGTAACGCGTCTTTGACCCCTCCTGGGGCCCAATCTTTCTTTCGGAGCAAAGGTCGGGGGAAGGAAGAATATAAATAATTAAAAAAAAGGAGATATACTAACATGATCACATTAAATAGTATGAAGAGTAAATTCGTAGCAGGAGCAACAGGCCTGACAATGATGGCCAGCATGGTGATGGCGCCAGCTGCTTCAGCGGCAATCTTGGGCGGCAATAATGATTTAGGGGATCTATTCGTCTTAGACCAGCTATTTGCTGGCGACGGAAGCGTCTTTGGCAATGACCGAAGAACAGTCGTCGTAGTTTCAGGCGATACCCTATCAGCTATTGCGGCAAGAGAATTAGGCGATGCCTCAAGGTTTTCCGAAATAGCCGATGCTAATGATATTGCCAATCCTAATCTCATATTCCCGGGACAAGTCTTGGTTATTCCAAGCAGCGCTTCCAGCGCCAGCACCAATTTGGGAGATCTGTTTATTTTAGACAGACTCTTTGACAACGGCAGCGGCGTGCTAAGCGGTGGGGACAATGATCTTGGCGATTTATTGGTCTTGGATCAATTGTTCGGATCAGATAACGGCATCTTTGGAGGGATGACCGGCGATAGTTCAAATCTGGGCAACCTTATAATCCTGGATGAATTATTTAACAACGATAGCATAATCGGAGGCAACGGCATTATGGATAGCGACAATGATCTTGGCGACCTAATCATTCTTGATAAGTTGTTTGGCACAAGCAACGGTTTCCTTGGAGGCGTAACTGGCGATAGTTCAAATCTGGGCAATTTATTCATCCTTGATAAGCTCTTTGATTAAAGAGCATGCCAGGCACGAATGATACTCAATTAAGCAAATAAGTCTCGCGTTAGCGGGGCTTATTTGTTGTTGTGGCTAATATATTCTTCGTGTAAAAAAATAAGGGGGATTCTTCGCCTTGAATCTAAAATAATTCAGGGCGAAGAATCCCCCCAAAATTCGGAAGATTTTAATTAGAGACTTCTTGGGGAGTAGCTACAATAACGGAGATGCCAAGTTTATTTAATTCTTCAATTAATCCTTCGGTATGTCCGGCGCCAAACTGAATCATGCCGATATTAAGGTTATTTTCTTTGAGCGCTTTAGCAAAATTCTCCGCTGTTTCTTTGTTTCTGACATCAATAATAGTAGTTTCAATCGCCTTTTCTGATTCTTGGATGAGCGAATTAATTTGAGAGAGTGAAGTTATTGAGTTATACGGATTGTCGCTGCGGCTGGGAGCGGGCTGGCCTGAATTATCTTCCTGCGTTTGGAGATTTTGAAGCTCATTAAATGTTTCCTGAAATTGATTCAGGGCTTTTTTAAGCTCTGGAGAGGTGTCTGAACTTAGCGTTAAGATATCCGATTGGATGCATTGTTCGGGGTCAGTCTTCTTTTGCGTCTGACTCATATAAAGATTTCTGAGCATCGCTAAGGATTGGGAATTTGTGCCGTTGCTTTCAAGCTGGGTCTTTCGGTCTTTCTGATAAATATAATTTCTGGTTATTTGCGTGCATTGCGAAAGGGTTTCCGCGTCTTCGGAGCCATAAATCGTTAAATCCCCTCCTCTGGCTTTGAGCAGATAGGCCGCGCCTTTTAAGGCGATTTCTCTATCCAGCGTTGCGATGAAAGCATCTATATCTTTTGAAAACTTTATCTCAATAGACGGGCTAATTGTCCCATTGGCCATAGCTTCTTTTATCTGTTCTGCCTGTTTTACGAGCTTTTCTCGCAAAGCGATTTTTTCCGCCAAAATTTGAGTTTTTTCGTTGGACTGTTCAGGGCCGTATAAATCCCCTTCAATCATAACGAAATTAATGCCTGAGTTTTTCTGGATATACGAAATAATTTCGTATATCTGGTTTTGGGCGATTTCAGCCTGGTTATTCATTGAATCGCTTGCCTGGCTGCCCGGATATTTATGGGTTTGCGGAATAAGAACGGCCTGCGCCCATGAATTTGGCGCTGGGTGCTGGCTTATATCTCCCACGCAAGAAAGGCCTTCAAGGCCTATTAAGCAGGCTTCAAGATTTTTTGGCTGATTTTCTTCCGGAGACAAAAAATCACCAGCTTCAACTATCTGGCGAGAAAAAACAGCGTTTTTGTTGACTTTATCTCCAAAAACCAGTAAAGCAGAGACCGCTATAAAAGAAATCAGGCCAGCAAGGCCCAGCAGAATATACTTTCTTTTATTGGTAAATTGCATTGTTGCATTATATCAGGCTGAAAAATCATGTCAAGAGTTAAAAATAAAATTAAAAAGAAGGAAAATTTAATCAATTTTTAATATTAAAAGCCAAATCGCGCCAAGATAAATTTTAGAAGCCAATCTATTAAATTTAATCAATTTTTAATTAATCAATTATTAAGAAAAGTTTGCTTTAATAGTTTAATAGAAGAACAAACACCCTCTGCCCTCACTCCGTCCTTTTAGAATATATCGTTGTCAAAAGATTTTATTCACCTCCTTTCTAAAAAACAGGACTCTGTTGCGCAGGGATAACGCCATGACCATGCAAAAAAGGGAAGAATTCGTTGCCATTTATAAAAAATATGCCCAGCCGGTGTATCGGTATTGTTTTTTTCGTGTCGGCTCAAAAGATCTGGCCGAAGAGTTAATGCAGGAAGCCTTTATTAAGACTTGGCAATACATTGTTGGCGGCAAAAAAATAGAGAACATCCGTTCCTTTCTCTATCAGGTTTCGCGCAACCTGATAATTGATTATTACAGACAAAGGGAGGCTAAATACAAAAAGACACTTAGCCTTGAAACAATAGGAGTTGAAACTATGAAAAACGGGTTGGCATATGAAAAAAAAGATGATTATGAAAAAACTGATTTGTTGCGGGAAGTATTTTCTGTAATTGGGCGCCTGCCAAAAATGTACCAAGACTTATTGATTATGAAATACGTCCAAGACCTGCGGCCAAAAGAAATCGCCAATATTTTGAAGGCGAGCAATAAGAATGTATCGGCCAAACTTAAAAGGGCGGAAAAGAAACTTAATTGGATTTTGGAAAATTCCGAGTTTGGAAAAAAGGTCGAAGCATAAAACTTCGTTTATTAAAAAAATTTGTTCTATAACTTTATATTGCGTAAGGCGGATGTTTAAAAAACAAATTCCGATTTCGTAATTTAAGAGTTATTAAAAACCATGAAAAAATTTAATCTTCAAAAAGGAGTAGCTAAATTGCCTATAATTCTTGCCGTTTTGGCAATCTTGATTGGGGTGGCTGCATTTATATTTTTCTTTGATAATATAAGAAATTCTCTTTCTCCAGCTTCCCAACTTGAAGGGTCAAATCAAGGAACCTCCCAGCAGCAGGCTCCCAAAGCCGATAAAACTTTCACTGTTGTCGGAGGCAATTATGAATTTTTACCCAAAGAAATTCGGGTAGAAGAAGGTGATCGCGTCAGAATTAATTTTGCCAGCGTTGAAGGAACTCATAATTGGGGTATTGACGAGTTTGATATCAGAACAAGAGATGCTCAAACTGGTCTGGCAACCGGAGTTGAATTTGTCGCTAACCAAGTCGGTGTTTTTGAATTTTATTCTAGCGTGGGAGACGACCGCCAGCGCGGCATGGAGGGGCGCGTTATCGTAGAGGCAAAATAGTCGTGGTTTAAAATAAAAAAGAAGCATTGGTTTTTTGGCAATGCTTCTTTTGGTTGAGTTTGATGAATAATACTAAATCCTCCCCAGCCCTCCCTAAAGGAGGGAGTAATTCCCCTCCTTTAGGAGGGGTTAAGGGAGATTTTCAGAAAGGACATCATTTAATGATGCTTAAAGGAGTGTTATTTACCAAACTCAATAGCCTTTGAGTTTGCGTGATTGCTGATGCTGTCTGATTTTTTCAAGCGCCTTGGCTTCAATTTGGCGGATACGTTCTCTGGTTACGCCAAATTCTTTGCCGACTTCTTCTAGGGTATGGGTTACCCCGTCATCCAATCCAAATCTCATTCTTAAAATCTTCTGTTCTCGGGGCGATAAGTCAATTAAAATTTCCTTTAGTTGCTGTTTTAATAATTTTCTGGCGGCAGATTGTGAAGGCAGAATTGTTTTTTCGTCTTCAATAAATTCGCCCAATGTTGAATCTTCTTCTCCTTCGCCAACCGGCGCCTCTAAAGAAACGGTTTCTTGCGAGATTTTCATAATTTGGCGCACCTTATCAAGCTCAATACCCATTTCAGCGGCGATTTCTTCAGGCAAGGGCTCTCTGCCCAAATCCTGCAAAAGCCGGCGCTTAACCTGCGTATATTTGGAAATTGTTTCAATCATATGCACAGGAATACGAATTGTCCGCGCCTGGTCAGCTAGAGCTCTGGTTATGGCTTGGCGAATCCACCAAGTGGCATAAGTTGAAAATTTATAACCTTTGCGCCAGTCATATTTTTCCACCGCTTTGAAAAGCCCGATGTTTCCTTCTTGAATTAAATCAAGCAAAGTTAGATTAGGGCTGCGGCCGACATATCGCTTGGCAATGGAAACAACCAAACGCAAATTGGAGTTGATAAGCAGTTGTTTGGCTGATTCGTCTCCTTTCTCAATTCTTTTGGCCAGCTCCATTTCTTGTTCTTTGGAACCTAAAAGCGGCACCCGGCCAATTTCCTTTAAATACATCTGCACTGAATCTAGAGTTGCCTCATCAAGCCCAGCCATTAAGGGTTTTTTCAGCTCTTCTTCTGCATCAATTGGCGCATTATCTATAAGCTCTGTCGCATCAACAACTTTTATGTTTGCGGCGTCTAATTTTTCATAAAGCTTCTCTAGCCCATGAATATCCCGTTCAACCTGCGGGATAATATGAAGAATTTCATTATCGGTAACAAATCCTTTTTGGCGGCCGCGTTCAATTAAAGCGTCAATTTCTTTATCAGAGATTGGCTCTTTTATTTTTTTAACGGGTTCGCCCGTTTCTTTTTTCGCCCGGAGCTTTTTCTTTTTTGACGGAGCAGCCCGCTTTATTTTTTTAACTTTCTTCTTCTTTTTTTTCATATTATCCTTTTGTTAATTCAATTAGTTGCGTTGACAACTCTCTAAATTTTTCCAGATATTTTTCCATATTTTTTTTATCCTTTTGGGCTTGGGCTTCCTGGATATCAAAACTTAGTTTCACCATTTTTTCCCTGACTTTCATAATTTTTAATTCTCTAAGGCATATTTCTATTTCTTCAATAGCGGCCAGCTCATCTGTTGGGTATTGTTCAATCTTTAGCGAGAGATACTCCAGTTTTATAACCAGCTCTGGCGTTAGTTTCTTTCTAAGGCTTTCCAAGCAAGAATTTCTTGGTTTTCCCTGAAGCGCGCAAAGCCCGTCAAAAATTTGGGCTAAATGCTCATTAAAAAACAGCTTTTGATTGTGGTCAGAATTTTTTAAATGTTCGGGAAAATTTAAGTAAAGGGAGAGCAATTTTTCTTCAAGCTCCTGCGCTCTTGTTCTTTCCTCTATTTTTTGCGGCGTCTGCACAGTTGTCGCCAGGTTTGAAGAAGGAAGGGAAGCTTTTCTTAACTCGGAATAAAGAATTTTTTCGTCGGTTTTTAGGCGGCGAGCCATCTCCCCTATCCAATGAGACTGCTCTATCTGGTTAGAAATTTTCTTAATAACCGGCAGAAGGATTCTGGCAATTTGTTTTTTATCTTCCGGCCGCTCAGATTTAAATTTAGCAAAAGTGCAGTCAAAATAGTAATCAATAATTGGCATGGCTTCCTCTAATGTTTTTTGCCAAGCATCGGGCTCCTCTTTTATTAAGTCTGCCGGATCTTTTTTGTCTATTTTTATTATTTTTGCGTTGAGATCATTTTCTAGCGCCAAATCAATGCTTCGTTTGGTGGCGTTTTCTCCGGCCAGATCCATATCAAAAGCAAAAATCAGATTATCAGTATAACGCTTGATAATCTTAAGATGCTCGGCTGTTAGCGCTGTGCCCGAGCTTGCCACAACATTTTTTACGCCTGCCTGATGCGACATTATCACGTCTAGGTTTCCTTCAACAAGAATGCAGGAGTTTTTTTGCCGCAGATCCATTTTGGCAAAATTCAAACCATAGAGCAGGCGGCTTTTATCATATAAAATCGTCTGAGGCGTATTGATATACTTGCCGGCATTTACATCTTCTTTGCCAAAAATCCGGCCGGCAAAACCGACAATTTGTCCCTGAATATCAAAAATCGGGAACATTATGCGGGAGCGAAAGCGATCATAATAATTTGGAATTTGTGATTTGGAATTTTTTTGGAAATTGGAAATTGGAAATTGGAAATTTTCATCCCGCTTTACAGCTAGCCCCGTATTAAAAATATCTTCATCGCTATAACCCCGTTCTCCCAGAAAAGCGCTGAGCGAATGCCATTCATCTGGTGCCCAGCCAAGCCGCCAATCCTTGATTGTTTGCGAGCTAAGCCCTCGTTCGCTTATCAGATATTCATACGCATTTTGGCCGGATTTTGTTGCTTCTAGCTGTTTTTGAAAAAATTTAGTTGCTAGTTCGCAAATTTCATAAAGCCGTTTCCTTTGGGTCTGGACAGCAGGGTCTTGTTTTTTCAGCACCACTCCTGCCCGCCGCGCTAAAATTCTTAAAGCGTCGCCAAATTCAACGCCTTCAATCTGTTTGACGAAGGCAAAAATGTCGCCGCCTGCGCCACAGCCAAAACAATGCCAAATTTGCCGTTCGGGCGAAACCATAAAAGAAGGGGTTTTTTCGGAATGAAAAGGACACGGGGCTCTATAATTTCGCCCCGCTTTTTGCAGCTTAACATAGGAGCCGACGACCTCAATAACGTCCAGCCGATTTTTTATTTCATCAACAGGCGAAAGCATATAGATTTAGCTACGGAATACGGATAAGTACGGATATACAGATAAAATCAAAAATTCACTTGGGGGCAAGCAATGGTTTATGCGAATTTATCCGTGTCATCCGGGTGCAAATCCGGGCAATCCGGGTCGCCGTGAAATCACCTCTTAACAGGCATTTTAAGACATTCTTGAATCTTAACGTCTTTTATTTCAGGCCAGCATTCTTTCCCCCATTGCTCCATATCATAATGGTTCCAAACCCACCAAGCGCCATAAATTATCGCCGCCCAAATCACGAGTTTTAAAAAAATACGCATAAAGATTGTGTTTTTTTAAATTATAGCCCTTTTTAGTGTTGGCGTCTACCCTTAAAAACTAAGGCTTTATCTATTATAGATTGCCAGTATATTGGCTAATCGCCAAAAATTTGTTGGTTATCCGTTGATAGGCGCAGCGCTTCTTTGAGTTTGGGCGAGTCTACAAAATCATTCAAGACGCTATCTTGCTCAGCCAGAGAGATAAAAATACGCGCGTAGGTTTTATCCGAGCCATGCTGGGAATCGATTAATTCCTCATCTTTGCCCCCAAATTTCTTCATATCAGATAAATCATAAAAATTAAATCCGTAGTGATTAAATAAATTTTCCAGTGTGCGGCTTAAGTTATCGGCAACAGCTTTATCCAAACTATCTATTGCCTGAATTTTTTGATACGCAACCAAGGCGTAAGGCGGCATATAGCCAATAACAATTATATGGTATTTCTTACAGGCAGTCAGGAAGTCCTCTACGTTTTGCAAAGATTTTGTATCTAGCTCGCTTCCATATTCAAGGTTATTCTGACCGGGTTTAATCCTTGCGAGTATCTCGTCTATTGAACTTTTTAATATTGTCTGCTTATCGGGATTATTAATAAAATCATTATAATAAAAACTGCCATCATTGCGGAATCCGTTTCCATTGGCGATTGCGTTTAAGCCAACTTGCGACATATCTGTTTTGTTTTGGAATACATCAGAGAGGCGAAACTTTTTTTGAAAATAGTCAAGGTATATCTTTCTCCAGCCATAGATAAAAAATTGTTCCCACGCCGGATCATTGGCCGTTGAGGACCGATGAAGAACAAAAACCTGATTAATATCTGTTGATTCGGGTTTAAAGCCGGGTTTAAACCATCGTTGGTCAGTCCCAAGAATAATAAATTTTGGCCGTTTTTCTGGCGGCAGGCTTTCCAAAAAATTTACGAGGTCGCCGGATTCTTTGGCGCCGCCGCCGGCATTATAAAATGTTATTTCGGGGCGAAAAAACTCAGAACGGATATTCATTACCCTTGATGTGCCAAGAGCTAAAACTTGCGCGCCGCGCAGTTTTGCAGATAAAATTTTAAAATTTTTGTCAACATCGCTATAGGCGCGGCCAAATAAAACCGGACTAGAAGATAATTGTTGTTCGGCCACCTTTTTTATGGACATCGCCTCTCCGCTGGACGTAAAAACTAAAAAAGGCAAAAAATATAAAAATGCCAGAGGCAAGCTGAATAAAAAGATATTGCGTAAAAACTTTATCATATCTAGAATTGAAAATAAATGAATGATTTTGCGCCAAGATAGCCAAGCATTAAAATCCATAGAATAACCAAATAATAAGCGCCGAGACGCCAAGAAAGCGGCCAGCGAATAATCAAGTTTCTGATGGAGGTTGATTTGGCGGCAGAAAATTCCACGATTTCCATAAACAGGATAGCCGCCAGTATTAAAGATAAAAATGCTTTACTAGAACCAATCGTCGCGATTGTCAGGACTTGATAACGCAAAAATTCAAAATCAAAAATTTGCGCTAAACCCTTAGGCAGGTTGCTAATGATATGCCAGGCATCATTCAATGTTTGGGCGCGGAAAAATACCCAGCTTATACAAACCAGACCAAATGTCGCTGCTATCTGCCAGATACGATATATTTTTGGCCATTGTCGGGCGCCAAGCTTTTGCGCCAATTTTTCCCGCCATGTTTTTGTTGCTTGTCCAAAAATCAAATAAAAGCCATGGGTTGCCCCAAGCATAACAAATGTCCAGTTGGCGCCATGCCATAAACCAATCAAGACAAACGTGATAAACAAAGCCCAATAAAGCCTGACGCGGGTCTTTTTTTTGGCTGCCAGCGCCAAAGGATAATACATATAATCGCGCAGCCAGCTGGATAATGATATATGCCATCGCCGCCAGAATTCTGTAATTGATCTGGATGCGTAAGGGCGATCAAAATTTTTCACTAATTCAACTCCCAGCACCCTGGCTGAACCAATCGCGATATCTGAATAGCCGGAAAAATCACAATATAATTGATAGGCGAAAAAAACAACGGCCAATAAAATCGCGGCAGAATTTGTCTGATAGAGACCGCCGTAAATTTTATCAACCATCAGCGCTAATTGATCAGCGATAACCAATTTTTTAAAAAATCCCCAGAGCATCAATGTCAAGCCATCCATTACCCGTTCGTAATCAAAGCTTTTCTTTTGGTGAAGTTGAGGTAATAAATGTTGCGGCCGTTCAATCGGACCGGCGACTAACTGCGGGAAAAACATTACGTAGAGCGCATAAATTCCAAGATGTTTTTCTGCCGGATGCTTGCCCCGATATACTTCAATAACGTAACTTAAACTCTGAAAGATATGGAAAGATAAGCCAATGGGCAATATTAATTTTAGGCTTTGGACGGAATAATTCCAGTTGATAACGTCTGCGAGATAAGAAATATTTTGATTAAAGAAGTTAAAATATTTAAAAACGAGCAAAGTGCCCAAGTTGCCAATAATGCTTAGAATCAGCAAAAGTTTTCGTTTTTTTCCTTGCTGTTTTTCAATCATCCGCCCCAGAGAATAATCAAGAAGAATCAGAAAAACCAAAACTAAAATATACCAGGGCATAAACGACATATAAAAATAAGCGCTTGCCAATAACAAAAACACCCACTGATAGCGGCGCGGGATAAGAAAAAACGCAAATATTACTATCGGGAAAAAAATTAAAAAGGCTAGCGAATTAAAAAGCATATCATTCCCTATTTCTTAAGAAAGAATTTATCAACTAAAATGTTTAGATTATCAGATTTGCCTTCTGTCTTTGAGCAAAGCAAAGAAATAGTTTTTGCTACATCTTGCGGTTTTGTCAGCTGTTGATTTGGAAATTTTTCTTTTAGCAATTCAATAAATCGATCCGGTATGTCGGCATTGATGCCGCCGGCAATAAAGCCCGGGGCAATAGCATAAACCCTGACATTATATTGCTTCAACTCATTGGCAAATTCTTTCAGCAATCCCTTAAGTGCGGATTTAGCGGAAATATAACCGCCAAAATTTCCCGATACGAGATTTTCTTCAATCGCCGACGTTGTTAAGCCAATTAATGTTCCTTCCCGGCGCTGCTTTAATAACAAGGTAATATTTTTAAAAAAACTAAAACCGCCGAACAGACCAACGTTAAACTGGGCCTTAAATGTTTCCAAATCAAGATCGCTGACTTTTTTTCTGATAATCGGGGAATTGGCGCAATGAATGCCTATATAAATCGGGCCGATATTTTTTTCTATTTTTTGCAATACCTTGGCAACCTCATCTGGATTTTTTATGTCGCATTGATAGACAAAAACATCGGGCGAAGAGAAGGATTCGCAAATTTTTTTTACTTCGCTTTTTGGGGTTTCATGATAAAGCAAGGCAACCGCAAAGCCATCTTTGGATAATTGTTGGCCAATAGCTTTTCCTAATAACCCAAATCCCCCGCTGATAACAGCCAATCTTTTATTGTTATTTATTTTATTCATAAACTTTATTTTAGGACACGGATAAGCGCCTGACCATCAACCAATAGATCTTCAGATGATTTATCAATGATTTTTGTAGATAGGGCAATAGTATGAAAAGCGTCATTTTTATGCAAAATAATTCCGCTGACCAGAATTTGCTGTCCAGAAAGCATCGGCCGATGAAAATTTAGGCTCTGCGATAGATATAAGCTGTATTTGCCGGGCAATTCCATGCCAATAAGACGAGAAAAAAGCATACCGGCAATCATGCCGTGAGCAACCGGATATTTAAACTTGGTCTCTGATGCGTATTCGGGATCTGTATGTATAGGATTGGCATCTCCTGACAATTTAACAAAGTCCGCAATAACTTCGCCGTTAATTAAAAAATCAAACTCTGCTTTTTGTCCAATAAGCAATTGGTCGTAGGTAAATTGTTTTAATTGATCAGGCATTTGTATCGCCACCCTTTGATACTATTAAACTAATGACATCGGAAAAATTTTTTACCGACATAACCTCGTCATAATTAAACTCGATATTAAATGCCTTTTCTACTTCCGAAACTAAAATAATGGCATTCAATGAATCCCAGCTGGAGGTATTTTCCGGCGACAATTCCGGACCGATTTTTGCTTCGTCAACTCCCAAGACGGCTGAAAATATTTTTGTTAAGCGGCTCATAAGGATTTTTCTTTAATTGCGACCGATTGACTGAAATGTTGCGCGTTGCTAATTAAATCCGGCAGGCCGATCGAATAATGAATAATCTCGTTGTCTTGATTTGTTTGGTTAAATCCAAGCGACGATAAAAAATCCTTAGCCGGTTTATTTTTCTGAGTTGGCGTAAAAGCGGCTGTTAATTGCCCAAATCCGCATCGGTCCAGCTCCCTTGCTAAATAATGCATAAATTTTTGCTCTACCCCGCGACCCATGACCCGACAGCTCATTAAAAAAGTATCTAGATCGATAACGTCTCTATTTATTGGTTTTAAGACCGCTATAATTGTTTTGCCGTAATCGCCAAATTTATCTGATATGTTTCCTGAAAAAATCAGAGCGCCATCATCAATCAACTGTTCTATTTCTTTTTCAGAATAACGCTTAGTCGTTAAATTAAATTGGTTTGTTTTTATGGTTAGTTGCGAAAGGCGGCCAATTGCCGCTCTGTTATTTTTTTCAATAATAATCTCGATATTTAAGGCCGCGATATAATCTTTGAGGTTTTTGGTTGAATATAATATATTCTTTCGCTGGCGCTCATCCGCATACATTTTTGCTTTTTGCCAATCTTCTTCTGTCAGGCTAAATTGATTAAAAACATTGAGCGAATATAAGGTCGGAACATAATGTTCTGGCGCTGGCGGCAATTCTGGCACAGCAACATCAGGCAACATAGAACGAACCAATCCTCGATTAACAGGATCGTCGTCAATAAAAACAAGGCTGTCTAGTCCGATGTTAATTTCTTGTGCAATTTCGATCATATTTTTAGCTTTGTCTTCCCAATTCAGCCTAATTGCCGCAAAATGATTTTCTTTTAGAATCATATGAGGATTTTGAGCAAAAACTTCTGAAACATCTTCCGGATTATTCTTGCTGTTAATAGCCAGAATTATGCCCCGGTTATATAAATCCAAAAGAGCATGTTGAAAATTTTGATAAGCCAAACCCGGATAATCAGGTCCAAGAGCAATGCCAAGCGGGCCTGTTTCGCCAACCACGCCGCCCCATAGGGTGTTATCCAAATCAAGAACAATGCATTTTTTTGTTTGGCCTAAAAGAGCCCGAATATAACTAGACCACTCCTGCGTTAAGGCCAAAAGAAAGTCATTATTAAAAGGGATATCAAAGGCATAGAGCCCGCGAAAGTCTCTGATATGCCGTTCTCCTTGTTGTTGCGCCAAAGCATTAATGTCAAAGATATAAAGATTTTTTATTTCTTGGCTCAAATCCTTAAGTTTCTGATTGGCTTGTTGGATAAGAATAAATAGAGGGCTTAATTCAAAAAGATTGCCATAAGCGCCTAAATAAGGAATTAGAAAGCTTGTCATTATAACTGGCGCTGTTGTTTGCAGGCAATACTCTTTTACATCGGTTAATAATTCCAGAAAATGCTGCTCGTCAGAGGTAAAAGAGGATTTTAGATATGGATTAGCGTCAAAAAGAATAAAAGTGACGTCTGCCGGATTCTGATACAAAGCGCTTTGCCGGTTTTTTAAATGAAGATAATATTGTTTATACGGAACAGCAAAAATTTCCGGATAAATTCCCTGGCTTAATAAAAAACCTTTGAGGATTTTTTGCAAAATCTCATCAGTAAAATTGGTAATTAAGTTAATTTTAATCTTTTTTTTGCCCCCGTCGTTTGGGGCGCCTTTGTTTGCGTTAGCTAATTTTAGATAGTCAAGCAGTTCCATAATTTAAAAAGCGACGGCAAAACCAGCGACATAATCTGTAGAATGCGATAAGCTGACTTTTAGTTGATAATTGTGCGCTTGTTTTGATAATAATCTAACCAGAGGCTTTTTACCTGCTTTAATGATTTCAAAATCGTGATACGTCAGGGTTTCAGGGCAAGCTTTAATGACCGCTTCTTTGACAGCAAGGCGCGACGCTAAAAAAATAGCTGGGTTATTGTGTGATTTAAATTGCTTGTATTCGGCTGGGGTTAAAATTAATTCTGCAGCTCTGGCCAGAAATTTAATTTTTTTAAAGCGTTCCAATTCGATAATGTCAACACCCACACCGAATAATTTTGGCCGGTGCATAAATTGCGTTTTTAAGCCTTATTTTTGAATTGCTATTCCACAATTATTTCCCCTGTCATATCAGGATGAATATCGCAACGATAAGAATAGCTACCTTTTTCAATAAAAGTCTTTTCAAATATGGCGCCGCAGATAATTTCTCCGCTATCCCAGCCTTCTCCGGTTACCGTATGGTTAACCGCATCTTCGTTTTGCCAGATGATTTTTGTGTTGCGAGGCACTTTTAAAACAGCCGGGTCAAATTTGAAATTCATTATTATGATTTTTTGTTCGCTGCCCTCTGTTAAGGGGACTTGATTAACTTCGTTTTTGTTGAATTTTTGAATAGCAAAAGCGGCTCCGACGGTTAGCGCTACTAAGACGATTATAAGAATTAGTCTATTTTTCATATCAAATATCATATGATTGCTTTATGCGATTTGCGCAAAAAGCACGACATAGTTTTTGCCGTATTTCTTGGCGCATTTGGGGCAGGTGGTATAAGAAAAATAAATTTTCTTTAGTTCTTTGCCTTTGGATTTTATATATTCTTCCATTTCTTTGGCCCATTTGCCGACATTCTGATACGGCCCCTCAAAAACTTTTGTTAAGAAAGTTCCGGAAATCGTTGCCATTTTGGCACCGGGCACTTCTTTCAAAACATCAATATAAATATCCGATCCCCAGAGAGATTTTTCGTCGGTCAGCATTAATTGATACGGCGCTTTTGCGCCAGCGTCCTCTATAAGTTCAATATTCTTAATGATTTTGGCGCCCATATTAAGCGGGATATGGAAAAAACTTGTTACATGGTCTTTGACAAAAATTTTATTATCCCAAGTTATCTCTTTTTCCTGCCACGGTTCGGGATTAAAAGGGTCGCAGCAGCCTGTTGGTTTGATTGTTTGATGATCCATATATTAATAAAATATTCGTATTCTCCCTCCCCTCCTCAGATGAGGAGGGCTTCGGCCGTGAGCTCAGCCGAACGGGAATAAAAGGGGAGGTGTTGATTCTGAATTCAACACCCCACCTGAATCCTCCCCTCATCTGAGGGGAGGAGGAATTGGAATAATTATTTATTGACTTTATTTATATACTCCCAAAAAATATTCATTAAATATCTTGTATTTTCTCCCACCTTCCCATTCCCTATTTTATTATCGTCAATTTTAACCACCGGCACAATACCTCTTGAAGTTGAGGAAATGAAAGCTTCGCTGGCGCCAAGCGCTTCCTTTAATTTAAGCGGCCGTTCGATCACTTTAAATTTATTTTTTGCCAATTTTAAAATTAATCCCCTCCTTGTGCCGTGCAATATGTTTTCTTTCGCCGTAATTAACGAGTTGTTTTTGAATATAAAAAAGTTGCAGGTCGCGCCTTCCAGAACAAATCCTTTTGAGGTATAGAGAATTTCAAAAGCCTTCTTTTTTTCTTTAAGCCCCATTAGGCTCATCATGGTAGCGTAATTATTTGATTTTGCTTCGGGTTTTTCTCTTTGATGCTCGCAGGTTATCATTTTTACGCCTTTTTCATAGATATGGGGCGGGCATTCAGGCAATTCTTTCGTTGTAATAAAAAATGTCGGGCAATCATAATCGCAAGTTATGCCATTTTGGCTTTCCCCGCCGGTTAGAACGATTCTTATGGCAGCGTCTTCTATTTTGTTTTTAGCCAAAAGGCTTAAAATTATATTCCCTACTTCTTTTTTTGAAGCAGGGACTTTAAGATTTAAGCTTTTGGCTGATTTTTCAAAGCGGGCAAGATGTTCGTTTAATAAAAATGGTTTGCCATTATAAGTTCTTAAATAATCAAAAACTCCATATCCGCGCAAAAGGCCGATATCATTGATGCTAACTTTGGCTTTTTCTTCGGGAATGACTTTTCCGTTTAGATAGCAATATTTTGGCATAACAATAGCATAGCACGACTTTTTGAATTGTGAAATCTAATCTCCCGAGTTTGGTCAATAATGTCATTCCGGCCTTGCCTGCCCGCCGGTAGGCAGGGAATCCAGCCCCCTCTCTTAAGATAAGAGAGGGGTAGGGTGAGTTATGAATTAAAATTATAACTCCTCCCACCCTCCTCTTATATTAAGAGGAGGAGTAAATATGGATTTCCGCTGGAGTTTACCCCGTACTACGATACGGGGCGGGAGGTGGATTTATTCGTATGTGCGAAATTCGGATGAATTTTTCGCTATTCGGATACAAAAAAGCCCTCGGGTATTCCGGGGGCTAGATGTTATATGAAGTGATTTTACGTTTGAGCTTTATCATCTTCATCTTTCAGGTAGCGCGGCGCGAAAAGTTCAAGGGTTTTTTCAAAAGTCGGATCAACCCTTTTAAGATAGGCGTGTGTTTCGGCCAATGGGCTGATACCTTTTTTCCTGATTTCTTCGTGATTTTGATAAAGCTCTATCGTTCGCATGGAAATATACAATTCAGCTTCTTTGCTCGGCATAATTTTCTCTCCTTTTTTCTACTTGCATATTGCTTTACCAAGAAGTTCCGCATAGAAGTCAGCCATTGGGTCGTCACTTTTAATAATCGGCGGCTCAGGTTTATGACCTAAAATAAGTTCATGGAATGAAACTTTCGTCTCTACCAATTTTCCATCTTTATCTCTCTTAATCATGGTCGCCATTTCTTCTCCTTTTATCCAAAAGGTCTATCCAAAGCATGGGCGGCGGCAACAAACCTAGCTCTTTCTTCCTCTTTTATCTTCGCTTGAAATTCTTCTATCTCTTCGGCAGTGTGGCCCAATGTGCCCGGAACTATTTTTATGATCCCTTCTTTTATTTTTCTTTGCCGCTCAGCCACTTCTTTTTTAAAATCCGCGATTACTTGTTCTTTAGTCTTGATCGGAAATTCATCAGGCATCTTTTATCCCCTCCCTTTGTTTCTCTCGCCAATGCCGTCGGCCAATTTCTTCAATGTGCTCTTGGGCCGCAATCAGCTCTTTGGGATGCAAATGAGCCAATTGCATGACAGCTAATTGGGCGCTGATTAAATTATTATCATAATCATCATCTGGTAAAATTGGCCTGCCGCTTTTAGTGAATTCCATTTAAATACCTCCCTTTTGTAAAAGAACAAATTTGTTGAATCTAATCTGTCGATGTTCGACGTCGGCAGAAATTATCGACGTCGGACATCAATAATATAAGCTAATTTTACGCCACTCTTTTCTTTTTCCATCCGAGAATAAACAAAATTCCTATAAAAAACGCCGGGCCGGCGATTTGCAGAGCCCATGCAATCATATACCACTCAAAAGGATTTCTCATTAATAAAACAATATATATTAAGCCAGCCAGAATAAAAGCGATTCCTCCGACTATTTCGTATTTCCAGGATATTAAAAGGACAGCCAATAAGGCAAGCGCTGGAATATTATGGATAAACAGCCCAAGCATTATTTGCCAAAAGCCCGATTCAGATTCAAAGACATCCAAAGAAAACAGCGCTAAAAATAATATAAATATTATAGATAAAATCCTCGGCGTCCAAAAGACGAATTTACTAACATTTTTTTGCATAGTTTTTAAGACAGTGGCATATTGCTAATTTAATTATAGGTTAGTTGCTTGAATCTGGCAACTTATGAATAAAAAGTCAAAATAAAAAACCACCTTTCATGAAAGGTGGCGCTGGAAATTTTAAAAATTAAATCCGAGTTTCCCCAGAACGATAAGGCCAATAATGGCTGCCAAACAGCCCATAGCTTTGAATCGCCGGGTTTTGCCCCAAATTCCCAAGCCTAAGCCGAGGCCGGTTATCAGGCAAGCCGCAGTTGTCAGATATTCCATAATAGTCCTCCTTATTTTGTTGTCAGTGTACAATTTGATCTATTATCTTACATCTAATTTACTTATGTGTCAATTTTTTGTCTATCAGCCTTTTTCTTTTAACACAAAATAGCACTTAGTTGGCGCCTAATCTATAAAAACTAAAACATTCAAGCGTCAACCAAAATTTTAAATCCTCCATAAGCCATGCGTTTTTCGTCAAAGGGCATTGGCTTGTCTTTGTATTTAGGATCGTTCATCATCGGGTCTTTCATGACTTTGGCGTTTACTTGGTCGCGATGGCTGCGGGATTTATAAACGATATAGGAAAAAATAACCGTTTCGCTTGGTTTAAGCTTAAGCATTTTAGGAAACGGTAGCCCCCATTTGGGATATAAATCGTCGCCAACGCACTCTTTATAATCCAGCGCGCCGTATTTTCGCCAAGCTTTGCCTCCGTCTTGCGCCATTTTGCGGTAAGCCGACAAATTCTTTTTTGGCACCACTAGGACAAATCCATCAACATATTTTGCTGTTTTGGTCATGTTTTTTTAAGTTAAAAAATTATTATTGATTTTTATATGCCCGCTTAAGGGCCGCGATATCAATTTTTTTCATTTCAAGCATTGCTTTCATAACTTTTTCTGATTTTTCATGGTCAGGATCATTTAACATCTCGCCTAAAATAACAGGAGCGATTTGCCAAGATAGACCATATTTATCTTTAAGCCAGCCGCATATTTGCGCTTTTTCGTCCCCGCCTTCGGTGAGTTTTTCCCAATAATAATCAATTTCTTCCTGCGTCTTGCAATTAACCAAAAGCGATATGGCTTCGGTAAATTTAAATTCCGGTCCGCCGTTTAACGCGATAAATTCTTGTCCAAAAAGCTTAAATACAACTGTCATTACTGAGCCAGCCGGTTTTCCCGAGACTTCTTCGGCCGCTTTTGGGTAGCGGGTAATATTTTCTATTTTTGTTTTTTTCCCGCTAAAAGCGGAGAAAATAGAGACATAGAAATTTACTGCTTCTTCGGCCTTATCATCGAACCATAGGTGTGGAATGATTTTTTGCATAGGTTTATTTTTTTCGTTACATTACTTTTGTTGGTTGCAGCATGCTATTTAGGTTACCCTCTGTGTCATAAAACGAAACATATAGCCCAACTCCCGGTATATCCATTGGCTCACCATTAACTTTGCCGCCCGCTTCCTGAACTTTTTTTATATGTTCTTTTATGTCGTCTACCGCAATAACCACTGACGGATGTTGCGATGGATTATCGTCTGTTTTTTGAAAAAAACCGCCGTTTATCACGCCGGGTTTCTTTGGCCCTTTTTTATCAGACTCGGTTGTCATCACTACAACATAATCCCCCATTTCAGGACCCATTTGTTTCGTTTCCCAGCCAAAAACGCTGGTATAAAAATTAGAGATGCGTTTTTTATCTTGGGCTGGCATTTCAAAATGTACAACAGGATTCATTTTCATAAGTTTGGTTTGTTAATACTTATTACTAATTTTTATAGTTATTATCCGACCTTTTATAATTTTATTCTTTTCTAGATTAAATTATTATTAATTTTTAAAATCAGTTTCGTTCAATCTTATTAGCGATGCGGATCATTTGTTTTTCTAGCGATTCGGTCCTTCTCTCTATGCGTCTCAATTTCCTCTCTGGCTCCCCTAATTTCCGTTCCAATTTTCTCTGTTCGGATCTTATGGCGTTTAAAATTTTGCGTGGCTCGCGTTGGATTTCACGCTCAATTTTATTAATTTCCTGTTGCTTCTTTCTCTCAATGCGCTCTGGGGTTCTCTCGATCTGTCTGATAAAACGATTTCTATCATTGACTCTGCTCTCAATTTTATCTAAGCTATCCTCTAGCGAATCTAAAAATCCTAAATCACTAACTGCGTCAGCTGATTTAATATTAAGTCCGTAAATTAAGAATAAAATACCAAGAATTATTAAGGTTAGTGAAAGATTTTTCATAATACCCCCCCCTTAATAAATAAGACGAATTGGCAATTGAAAAACCACGTTAACAACGGAATGTTTAGCGTGGTTTTTGAGGTAGAAATTGGCGGAAGGGGCGGGTATCCTTCGCTCGTCTAGGCGAGCTTCGGAATACCAATTCTTTCTTTGTTTTTTGCGCGCCGCCTAACTTTTATCCATTTCTGATTTTAATCTATTTTGACTTAAAAACAAAACTTCATTATCGTTTCCATTTTTTCCAATCGCCTGCCAAGGTTGTGTTATATTTCCTTTTCTTCCCGTGTAAAAAACCAAAGAACAATCCAGTCGTGGTTTTGTTTCGTTTATATTTTTTATATACCTTTTGTAAAAAGGAATATATTTTATAAAAAATGATCTTATGAAATCGTCAAAATCTCTGAAAATTTTTGATTCTTCTTCCACCACTCTGTAAATAATATAATCTTTTGCAGCTTCTCTGCTTCTTTCCAAAATTTTTTCTTCCGACTCCAAATCGTTTCCGAAAATATTTTTTCTGGCATTTAAAACCAACTTCTCAAAGTCCGGCTGATTACATATGTCTTTTCCAATATTTTCTTTAGTTTCTGATAAATGTTTTTCAAAATCGACTGAATATTTTTCGTAAAGTGTTGATATGGGGATTACCGAAAATAATCCGTTATATTTATCCGCAATGTTGGTCAAAGTTTGAACATATTTCTCCGTTTTTTCTTTTGGAATTTTATTTACATTTTGCACTCTTCCGTCTCCGGGCGAAACAAAAATTTTCAGACCCGGACTATAAATTTTTACGACTTCTACACTAATTCTTTGTAAATTTTCCAATGTTGCTTCCTCGCATAATTCGGCGTTATCAACCAGTAAATTTGGATTTTTGCAACCGCCCCAAAATTGAAAAAATCTAATGGGCAGATTTTTAGAAACTTTTCTTTCTATTTTTTCCAAAACTAACTTTTTCACATCTTCGGGCGGTAACGCACCTGCTCTAAATTTTTTATTAGTCAAAATTTTATATATTTTCTCGGCCAATTCACTATTTTCTTTTTCTAAAAAATTCCGACTATGTTTATCTCTATCCCTTAACTTTATAAATTTTTCGGAGGTAATTAAATCGTATAAACTTTTATCTCTAATACTTCCTACTTCATCGGTAATATTTGCGTCAGTATGATAAACATTTCCGAAAATATCTATTTGAGCCACAAATTTATACCGCCTTCGGTCAGCTCCAACAATCGGAGAGTCTGGAGTCCATTCATAGCCAAATTGTTTTTTATCAATTTCCGACAACTTTTTATACAAAACTTCTGTTTTTTCTTTTGGTAATTTCATTTCTTCCTTCGCTCGTCCAGTTATAGTTGCTATTTCAATCCAAGGGATTATTCCATTTTTTCGGCAAAAAATAAATAATTCGGGTATTTCTCGATAATTGTCCTCGCAAATAATGGAATTTAAAGCTAATCTTTTGTCTTTGGCGAATCCTATATCAACCAACATTTTTATTTTTTCTAAAAATATTTTTTGCGCTCCTTTTAATCCGACTAATTTGTCATTTATTTCGGGATTGAAAGAATTCAGCTTAACCATTAAATTCACATCTCTTTCATTCAACCATTCCGCAAGTTCTTTGCTTAAAAGCAAGCTGTTTGTAAATAAAACTACTCTTAAATCCAGACTTTTTATAAAATCAATCAACTCTTTCAGGTTTCTATACAATAAAGGTTCCCCGCTTCCAGTTATGCTTACGACTTTTATTCCCAAATCTTTTGCTTGCTTAATGTTGTTTTTTATTTCATCTAAAGATAGTTTTGTTTTGTTGTTTTCTCTTTTTTCACTAATAAAGGGAGCATTACTTAGACAATAAACACACTTGAGATTACATTCCTCAATTACATGTATTCTTAATTCCAATAAAAGATTATTATTTTCAAAATCTTTTTCGGAAAAATCAATCGCTTTCAGAAATGGTGGTTTCATAGTTTAATCAGTTCGTCCAGGGAAATGTCTAAGGCCTTGGCGATTTTTGCCATAACAAAAACTGATGGCTTTTTAATTACTCCTGTTTCAACTTTAGTTAATGTCGTATAAGGAACATCTGCCTTTCTTGCAAAATCGTCTTGTGAAAGTTCCAGTTTTTGCCGAAGTGATTTTATTTTTTTCCCCAATTTATTGTCTTGACTACTTTCCATAATTTGATAACATTAAATTGTTCTGCTATAATTCCATACAGTTATATGCTAACAAATTTTTATGTTTTAAGCAAGCGAATTTTAGGGAGTACATCTGTTGTGTGCGCACGGGAGGGCGGGGCAAACACAACTTCCTTTCTGGCGGCGCATTTCGCAAAGCGAAATACGAAAAATTGCGGCGGCGAAAAAAGAAGCGGCGAAAGCGAGGGCGGGCAAAAATTCCTTCCCCCCAACCCCCTTCCTTTTTGCCCGCCCGAGCGGAAAAGTTTTTATCAAAATTTGCAATCCGGATTTTCGTCAAAAAAATCAACCAATCTTTTTTCTTTCGTCTCTGGCGAAAGGTAAAGAGATAATTTAATTTTGACTGCCCAAATAATATGACAAACGAAAATCAAACCAAGAAGTTTTTTATCTACGCCCGCAAGTCAACAGACAGCGAAGACAGGCAAATTCGCAGTATTGCCGATCAACTTGCTGAATTGCGAGAGCTAGCGAGAAAAGAAAACATTGATGTTGTTGATACTTTGGTAGAAAAGCAAACTGCGAAAAAGCCCGGACGGCCTGTCTTCGCTGAAATGTTAAAAAGAATTGAAGCGGGCGAAGCCGAGGGAATTTTAGCGTGGCACCCCGATAGATTGGCGAGAAATTCCGTTGACGGCGGACAAATCATTTATCTTGTGGATACCGGAATAATCAAAGAGCTAAAATTCCCAACTTTTTGGTTTGATCCAACTCCGCAAGGCAAATTTATGCTTTCAATCGCTTTCGGGCAGTCAAAATACTACATTGATAATCTTTCGGAAAATATCAAAAGAGGACATCGGCAAAAATTGAAAAACGGTTTATGGCCTCAAATGGCTCCGCTTGGTTATCTCAACAACAAAGAGACAAAACAGATTTATGTGGACAAAGAAAAATCACAGCTTATTAAAAAGGCATTTGAGGCCTACGCGAGTGGAAAAAATACGCTTAAAGAAATCCGAAAGATTATCAATGATCTCGGCTTGAAAGGGCGGCGAGGTTCTTTGCTTTCTGTTTCCAATTATCAATATCTTTTACAAAATCCTTTTTACTATGGATTGATAAGGTATAACGGCGAATATTTTGAAGGAAAGCACGAACCGATTATTTCAAAGAAACTTTTTGACGAAACGCAAGAAGTGATGAAAAGAAAATCTAAACCACAAAAATCAGATGAGATGAAATTTTTTCTTTACAGAGGATTTTTCCGTTGCGGGGAATGTGGATTTACCATAACGGCGGATAAAAAGATAAAACCGAGCGGGAAAGAATACATCTACTATTACTGCACCAAGAAAAATCCAAACCACATCTGCTCGCAAAATGTTTTTACCAGAGAAGAAAAAATTTCATCTCAAATCAACGAAGCCATACAAAAAGTCTCTTTGCCCGATGATTGGGCTGATAAAATGCTGAACGAATTAGAAAAAGAGAAAAACGAGAAAGCCCAATCATCTCGCTTTTTTGCTCAAAAAATTCAAGACGAAATAAAAACGATTGACGAAAAGCTGGAAAAACTGATGAACGCTTATCTTGAAAACGCCTTAAACCTTGCCGAATATCGGGAAGCCAAAAACAAACTCGTCAATCAAAAACAGCTTTTGAAAGACAAACTGACAGCTTTTGAGCAAAAAAGCAATAATCGGTTCGAACTCGCCGCCAAATTCATAAACTCCGTAAAACAAGCCGAAATTATCGCTTTGCAAGAAAATCCCGAACAGGGTCGGGATTTTCTAAAAAAGATTGGTTCGAACTTCCGTTTGAGCGGGCAGAAATTGTTTTTGGATTTCAAAAATCCCTTCAAAATCCTCACGGAAGCCGAGCCCCGCCTCTGGCGGGGCGAGGCAACAATCGCCCAAAAGTCGCAATCTGAAAATTGGCGGAAGGAGCGGGATTCGAACCCGCGATACCTTGCGGTATACTCGCTTTCCAAGCGAGCGCACTCGGCCTCTATGCGACCCTTCCTGAATTAGAAAATAGGTATTTTATTCTTTCCCTTCCCTTCCCCGTTTTTAAAAACCTTTCTTCCTTTAACGAATCTCTTTTTAATGTGAACGCTTCATAATATACTAATAACCAAGGAATGCCTTTTGATGTATAGGGTGATTTACCATTATTGTGATAAATTAACCGCTGGCGAAGATCATTGGTGCTACCGATATATCTTTTATTTAATTTTTTACTAAATAAAATATAGACGTAATACATAATTCTGTACACCCCCGCCCGAGGTGTGATCGGCCTCCCCGCCCGAGGCGGGTGCGCCTTGGGCGCATATGCGACCCTTCCTAATTTGTCGCTGCCGGACAGCGACAGAGTGTTTAATCAATCTATCAAAGTATACCCGTTATTCTTTCTAATAAAATTCAAAATTCTTCCATTAAAAATTAAGTTAAATGCCGGGCTGCCTGTTTCCATTTCCGAAACAATTTTATTAGACGCAGAAACTAATGAATGTAATCCTTTCGCTTTTAATTTGGCTCCGTAAAGTTTGGGGATTCTAAAATTCTGAAGTATCTTATTCTTTAAGGTATATGTATTCCTTGGCCTGCACTTAGCTAAGAATACGGAAAACACCGAGCCAGAGCTCAAAAAAGCAATGATTAATTGTTCAAATTCCAAACCGTATCTTTCGGATTTGCTTAATTTTAAAAATTTTTCCGCAAACTTATTATTATAAACTCGCAGTCCAGCAAATAGATCTCTGGCTCTATACCCCATAGTCGCCGCTATCTCTTCTCCGAAAAGCAGTACGTTTTTTCTGTACACATTGATTTTTTTAAGTTCTTCTGGGTATCTGTCACCGATAACCATAATTGGTTTGCTGGATTCACGAATCGATCCAATCTTTTTTAATAAATTTGGTATATTTGAGGGTGGATAGTCATTGTCCCCGTCAATCTGAATAATATATTTTATTTTCCAGCCAGAATTTAATATTCTTTTTAGTCCCCTGCGGACTGCTTCGGCCTTCCCTTTGTTTTTATTTAATCTAATGAATAGGTCCGTGGTGGGAAAATTTGATTTATCTAAGTTTGCGCCATCATCAACTACGACTAATTTGCCTGCATAATTTCCTATTTCATGGATTACTTTTTTCAATTTTTTTATCGCTCTAAGATAATCCGAGCTTAGCGGATCAAAATAAAAAGGAATTAGGCCAACGATCTCATCTTTTGTCGGTATCGGGCTTCTGTTCATATATTGTTATTAGGCAGTGATAGGATTTAACCGGTTTATTTATTTTTCTCTCGCCTCTCCGTAAATAATCTTATAATGTTCCGGATCAAACCATTCTTGATTTTCCGGCGACATTAATTTATTGCCAAGCCAGCCGGCTAAATGTCTGCGCTCACCGCTATTATTTTTTTCAAAAAATTGGCTTTGCCAATTTAAAAATTCTTCTTTACCTAATGTCTTTTCTCTAAATTTTTGATAAATCAGTAAATCTTTTTCAGTTAACGCGGCTGGGTCAAGCTCTATAATATCGGGATTATATTCGGGTTTATAGTCGCTGTTTCTAACCTTTTTCTCAAATTCATCCACTCTCTTTTCTAACTCCGTTTGTTTTAAACCAACAATTTCTTGCCGGATTTTTTCTAATTCCTCATTTTTTGAAACAGGGTTTTCCGTGTCTTTGTAATGATGGCTGAAAACATCTTCAACTAATTTTTCTTGTTCTTCTGGGGGGAGATTTTTATAAAGAGGGCTGTGATTCAGCGTTTCTTGAGCTTCTTTTTTTGCCAAATACTCCTGAAGTTCTGCTTCAGTTTTTTCTGGCTGTGGGTTTTCAAAGTTTTGGGGGTCCATAGCGCTGTTATTTTTATATAGGTTAGCTCCCTCCTTTTTAAAGGAGGGGTGGGGTGGATTTATATTTTAAATCTCATTGCGTATTTTCTCAACAACGTTATCTATATTTCTCAGGACGTCCAGATTGGTGAATCGTAATATCCGTAATCCTAAATTTTTCAAATACAAGTCTCTTTTTCTGTCCGCAACTATATTTTTTGTTTCGTAATGTTGTCCGCCGTCAATTTCAATAACTAATTTTGCTCTATCACAATAGAAATCAACAATATAATTATCTATTGGCTTTTGTCTGTTGAATAAACAATCCTTGATTTGCCTTTTTCTTATCTTTGACCAAAGTAACTTTTCGGCGTCAGTCAACCTCGACCTCAAGTCTCTACTTTTCGATTTTAGATAAGACACGTATCTTAAAGGCATAAATCCCTCCTAGCCTCCCTTTAAAAAGGGAGGGAAAAAATTTAAGTGGTCATTCCACGTAGAATACGTACCCGCTCCTCTATTGGCGGGTGGGTCACCCCGCACCAGAGTTTGCTTCGCACACACGGTACGGGGCAAGACTCATTGCAATCTAAACTAAATGGACATTTCTCGTAATATACGCACTCGTTCGTCTGTCGGTGGATGAGTCATAAATAGCGAGGAAATTTTTTTACCTTTGAAAGGATTAGTAATATATAAATGCGCAGTGGCTTTATTGGCAACTCTTAATGGTGTTTGGTCGCCTGCGATTTTTTCAAGAGCCGAGGCAAGGCCTTCGGGGTATCTGGTTAAAAGCGCGCCGTCAGCGTCAGCCAAAAACTCTCTTTTGCGGGAGATTGCCAGTTGAATTAAAGTCGTGATAAGCGGCGAAAGAATAGCTAAAATTACGCCAACCAGCGCTAAAATCGCGCCAAGTTGTCCGCCCTGCCTATCGTTATCTCTATTCCGGCCGCCAAAAAAAGAAAATCTTAAAAACCAGTCAGAGAGCAAGGCGACAAGGCCGACCAAAACAACGATGACGGTTGATAATAAAATGTCGCGATTGCCAATATGTGAAAGTTCGTGGGCGATCACTCCCTCAAGCTCGCTTCTGTTTAATTTTTCAAGCAAGCCTCGCGTGACAGCAATAACCGCGTGTTCTTTGTTGCGACCGGTGGCAAAAGCATTTGGCGCCATATCGTCAATAATATAAATTTTTGGCAGAGGCAAACCGGCGGTAATGCAAAGATTTTCAACAATATGATAAAGCTCGGGATTTTTTTCGTGCTTAACTTCATGCGCCCGATTAACTGCCAAAGCGATTTTATCGGAATACCAATAAGAGATAAAACTCATCAGCGAGCTAAAAATCACCGCAAAAACTAAAATCGCGGGGCTGTTAAAATTATAACTAAAAACATAGCCGAGCCCGATTATAAAAACTAAAAATACGCTGATTAGAATCCAAGTTTTTAAAACATTTTTTGAAGCATGGGTATAAAGTGTTGCCATATTGATAAATTAGCATAACCGAGCTTTATTTTCAATATAATTACGCCTCGCTAGTTCTATTAAAATAAAATGTGTACAATGTTTACGCGATAGCGTATTTATTATACACATCTAGAAAATTAAAAAGCCAAGGCGATAAAGTTGCCTTGGCTTTTGGTGTAGTTGGCTATCTCTTAACTGACGGCGCGGAGCGGTGGTCGACCCTTTTCAGCTTTTTCATATCCTCGAAAAGGCTGGCCGTGCGCCTCAACGATGCTTTTGAAGGTTTGAAATTTGCCATTGCGGGAAGCGGCGGTTTCGGCTGATTTACGAATGTCGTAAAACTTTACAAACCGATTTTGTCGTTTTGCGACATCAATGATGCCAGTGTGGCAATCATCGCAGACCGGCTGTGTAATCCACTTTTCTCCCTCCTTTTTCAAGGGAAGGGAATAATGGATTTCTCTTACCTCTCCACAAGTTACGCATTTCTCAGTACTCATTCCCATGACCTTAACCCTCCTTATGTGGTATTTTTATTTAAATAACTAACTCTCTCCGATTCCCCATTCAATCATATCTAGTTAACTTTGTCAAGCCCAAACGATTATACAGCACTACTTTGTCCAAAAAACTCAAAAAACCGAAAAAACAGGCCGCTAGACCTGTTTTTAGTGAATTTTATCTTAAGTTATAATTTCGCCGATAAGGGCAGAGAGATTACAAACGTTGTTCCTTTATTTTCAACACTTGATACCTCTATGGTTCCTCCATGGCGCTCAATAATATTTTTGGCTATATAAAGGCCGAGGCCAGAGCCTGAAGTCTGAAACAGCAAGGCATTCTCGCCGCGGAAAAATTTAGTAAACAATCTTTCAATTTGTTTTTTTGGTATGCCGATGCCTGAATCTTTTACGGTTAGCTTGACCAAATCCGTCTTTTTCTCCAGCTTGATGGAGATCTTTCCTCCGGGCGAAGTATATTTTATGGCGTTATCAATCAGATTATCCATAGCCAGAGCAAACTTTTCTTTATCTATATTAAGCTCGGGGATATTTTCTTTCCCTAGCTCTAATGAAAATTGTATTCCCTTTTCTTTGGCTGGCCCTTGATATCTTTTAAAAACTTCTTCAATAACGGAAAGGAGGCCAACGGGCTTAAAAATAAATCCGAATTTACCTTCTTCTACATGCGCGACATTAAGAAGATCATTGATTAATATTATGGTATGATTGACAGCGCTGACGCCGCCTTCTATAACTCTTTGCTGTTCCTGATTTAACGCCCCAGTCTCTTTCTCAAGAAGCGCCAAAAACGACCATTTAATGCCCGTTAACGGGGTTCGCAGTTGATGAGCGGCGATAGAAACAAATTGGGATTTCATAGCATCTATCTCTTTTTCTCTTGTTGTGTCAATCATAACAATCAGGAATCCGATTAAGTCTTCATGGTGCATAACCGGCGCCACCTTTAAATTAAATACTCTTTTAATCGGTTCGTTAATTGAAAATTCACGCACTTCATTGTCTATTTTTATATCTCCGCCAAAAGTTTTTAATAAAGATGCTAATCTGGTGGAGGTTGTTTCTCCGATATATTTATTAATAATCTGCTTTTCTGAAATTTCAAGAATTTTTTGGGCTTCAGGATTAATAAACCGGATTTTTTTGTTCTCATCCAATAAAATAAGGCCGTCTGGAAAATTTGTCAGGGCGGCAACGGTTTTATTTCTTTCGGTCTCCGCTTCATCTCTTGCCCCTTCAAGCGCCTTTTGCGAGCTTTTAAGATCGTTAACCATTTTATTAAAAGTAGTAGCCAGCTGCCCAATTTCATCTTTGGAATCGATTTTGACTTCAATAAATTGACCGCGGCCAATTTTTTCGGCCGCTGTTTGCAGTTTTTTTATCGGCTTAACAATATTTTTGCTTAACAGAACGGCAATAAAGGCAACTAAAGCGATAATCCCAAAGAAAAATGCAAAATTAGAAAGCATCATATCTCTTTGCGCCTTAACAACGGATTTTTCTGAAATTCCTAAATAAAAAATCCACGGCTTTTCGTAAACCGGAGATTTTATCAAATGGGTTATTAGTTTTATTTTCTCGCCGGTTTTATAAAAAAAACTATCCTTAATTTCAGTATCTTGATCGCCTGATGGGAAATCATTAATGATTTTGCCAAAGTCATCAGTATTGTTTGCCAGATAAATTTCCCCGTTTGGTTTAACGACCCACCAAAATACTATATCTTCGCTTTCCCCCACTTTTTTTAATGCTTCCAGTGGCCAGACGTTTGTATATTGAGCATGAACAATAATATTTGAAACCACCTCTGCGAGCTTAACATTTTTTTCTACCAAGTTCTCTTTAATCATTTTCGTCTCAGACCAGATAGAAACAGCAAGAATAACAGAAGCTGATATCAGCGACGCCAGCAAGGTCACTAGTAAAATTTTATTCAGAATTGACTTGAATTTCGGCATGATTTGATACGAAAACACCATAACTCTACCGATGTCAGGCATCGGTAGAGTCTTTTAATTAATTCGGATGTGCGAAATTCGGATGGATTTTCGCTATTCGGGTACCTTTATTGAGAGAATATAATCATTGAACCAATCAGGTTGCCATGTTCATTTCCCCAGCCCTTTAACAAGCCCTGCTCTCCGAAAGTAAAGTTGCCTATATAAGGCAGGTTTCCAGTCACGCTGTTTATTATAAGAGGCATTTTCTTTAATTCGTCTTCCGGAACGCCTAACATCGTGCAGGCGCAGTAGGTATAGATCCCAAATAAGCCGTCACCTTCCTTTATGCCTTCCGAGTTCATTGCTTTCAAAGCAGTCGTTTGGCCACGATTTAAAAGCAATTCCCAGTTTCCATGCATCATGGTGATCTTATCTCCTTCGTAAACATTAGCAAAAGTGCTTAAGGCCTTCTCTGGCAAAATAACATCTTTAACTGAAATTGCCAGATCATGCATTTCTTTATTGGCGCCCGGAATGACTCTCGCTAAAGGATTATAAGTGGTTGTTTTTACAACATTACAGGCTAAGCTTCCTTCTCCGGCAAGCTCATTTTTAATCAACCCGCCTGTCCATTCATTATAGACTTCTGCGGCCGGCTTATTATCAATTTCATAGATAATTCTGCCTTTGGATTTAGTCACTGTTCCTTCGTGCTCCGTGACAAAGTAGCCCGCGTCATAATTCCAGCCGACTTTCAAATCTGTAAAGAACACTGTTACAACCAAGCCATTGCCATAAACCTCGCTGTTGTTAATTTCTTTCCACTTGCCGCTAAAATCATTATCAGCTGCCGAGCCTCCCAAAATCGGAGTATTATTTCCGACTACCTCTTCCATTCCCTTCAAAATATCTTCTTCATTGCCATAGCTAGCTGTTATATAAACGATTGGAGGTATTTGTCCTTCTTTGCCTGCATTGGCAATCGCTTCCAGAATCGCTTTTTTACCCGCTTCCTTGGCTGTTAAACTTTCGCTTACTTCCGCGCCGGCAACTCCAAAATCAATTCTGGGAGAATTTACCGCCATCAAAGCAAGTGAATTCATATTTTCTCCCTTAAGCATACTATCTTTAGTAATAACATGTACCGAAGACGTCCCGCCGTGTAATTTTGCCTGAGGGAAAGTGTTCCTTACTTCTTTTACAACCTCCTCAACATCGTAGCCTGCCGTCACAAAAAGAAGAATCCACTCAGGGGACTGGCCTTTTAATCCGGTTATTACAGAAGCTGATGCTTCAGCAACCGCCTCTTTAATATTAGTCTTCTCGCTTGAACCGTATCCAGCTTGTCCAGCAGCTTGTCCGCTTTGCTCAAAAGGCTTTTGGCCCGGGGTTATAGTTGAGGTTTTGTTTCTTTGACCGGTTACAAAATACATAATCCCAACGGCGATGATTAATAAAACGACTATCAAACCGACAATTTTTATGCGGTTTGAAATGTCGGGCAGATTTTGCCCTTTTGGCTGTGTATCCATTTTTTTATCCTAGATAACAAAATGTAGAATTTGAGGGGGATGCTACATTTTGCGATTTAGAGATTTGTATTAAAAATTTGACGGATAGCTTTATTATTCGCCAAATTTATTTAAAAGTTATTTAAATGATAACACTTTTTTAATAACTAGAAATCCACAATTTATTTCTGGGCAAGAATTTTTCTTACTTTTTCCACTATCTCTGCTGGCGAAGCATTTGCTTTTACAACATAGTCTGTTGCTCCTTCGGACATTCCTTTTTCTATTTCATTGTCCTGCCCGAGATTTGAAGCAACAATAACAGGAATATTTTTAAATTTATCTTCCCCCTTTAATTCTTTTAAGAAAGTAAAACCATCCATTCCCGGCAACACAATATCCAGCAAAATTAAATCAACGATATTTGCAGAAAGCACTTCCCGGGCTTGTCCGGCATTTGAGGCTCTAAGAATCAAATAGCCATCTTGGCTAAATTTTCGCTCAAGAAGATTTGCCATAAACATATCGTCTTCCACAATTAAGATGTTGTGGCCTGGTTTCTGGTCTTTAGCCGGAGAAGGCTTTTTTTCTTTGTTGGCTGGCTTTTCTTCTTCTGCCTTAATAACCTCGCTGACTTTTGCCAGCACCTCGTCGGGATTAAAATTAAGCTTTATTAAATAATCTCTAACCCCCGCTTTTAAAGCCTGGTCGATTTCAACTGGCTGACCGGAATTTGAAATTACAATGATAGGAAGATCAGGCAGAACTTTTTTTTCAACAAGCTCTTCAATAAGCTGTGTCCCATTAAGCTTTGGAAGCAACATGTCAAGAAGAACTAAATCGGGCTTTTTCTCATTAATCAGCCTCAACCCGGTTTCACCATCCAAGGCGGACTCAACATTATAGCCGGCCTTTTTTAATTTTTGGATTAAAAGATTTGACATTACTTCTTCGTCTTCAATAAGGACAATTGTTTTTTGTTGATTAGACATTGTTTAAAAAATTATGCGCCGCTAAATCACAAAGCAAAGCATGTAATTTTTTAGCGCAAAAATTAAGAATGATTAGTATTTATATTATACTATTAATGGAAAATTTAATAAAAGATACTTATCCCCACATCTTAACAAGGCGGGGGGATTTATCAGTAAGGGCTGGGTTGATTTTATTCTTGCGGGCTTTTTGGATGTAAAAAAGCCGGACTTTGTGTCTGGCTTTGAAATGAGAAGCTTTATTCTTTTTCTCCATCATGCTCTCTTAAAAATTCGGTTTGCTCTTTTATTCTCTGGCATTTTGCCTTAAGTTGTTCATCTGTGAGCTGCCCGACTGGAATTCCCAGTTCATGCGCCGCCGCAACCTTTATAGCTCCCGATTGCTCAAATGAATCCAATTTTATACCTCCTTTTAATTTAGGTGTAGTGTACTAACATCATTATATCGCAAAATAAAAGGCCCGCCAAGGCCTTGAAAAATATACCTTGGCGGGCAAAGTCAGCTACCTTCGCAGCAATGAGCCGCGCGAGGCACAAAGAACCGTTTCTTTGTCATTATAGTACTCACCTCCTTCGCGCTGGATTTTGGGAATCTATCCCTATCTTTATTATACCAAACTTGTCAAGGGATTTACTTAAAACTCGGTAAACAATAGTGCATTTTTGTCATTCCCGCCCGCTTCGCCGTAGCTTCAGCGAGGCGAGCGAAAGCGGGAATCCAGGTTTTCCGTTTTTTTCTTCATCAAATCTGGATTCCAGGTCAAGCCTGGAATGACATAAAAATAATGCTCTTCACCGAAATCTTTTCTTAACGGCTGCTTCGTCTTATTAGCGCCCGGGAGCCGTAAATGAATAATAGGATTATCGTGGTGAAAGTGTTAATTTTAAAATAATTTCCACCAGAGAGATAGCAGATAGAATTTACTATAATAAAAGTCGCCACCACGCAAACAATATATTCTTTGAAGAAACCCTTAAAGAAGCCCATAAATTCCCCTCCCATTTTTGGTGTTTTTAAAAAACTAACTAGATAAGAAATTGTAGCAGATTTTAAGAAAAAATTAAAGGGCCCGGGATAGATGGGCCTCTTTTTAAATCCGTCAAAATGGTTATGATAGCAAAATCCCTCCCAGCCTCCCCTAAAGGGGAGGGGCCGTTTCCCTCCTTTAGGAGGGATTAAGGGAGATTTACATTCATTAATTTTAATAATCCATTCCCCCCATTGGCGGCATACCGGACATTGATTTTTTATCTTCTTTTTCCGGCAGATCAGTTACCACCGCTTCGGTTGTTAAAAGCATAGCCGCGCCAGAGACCGCGTTTTGCAAAGCCAAGCGCACAACTTTAGTCGGGTCAATAATCCCCGCCTTAACTAAATCTTCGTATTGATTAGTAGAGGCGTTAAAACCATAATTATCATTATTTTTTCTAACTTCAGATGCAACCACTGCTCCATCTTGCCCTGCGTTTTTAGCTAATTGACGCAAAGGCTCTTCCAGCGCCCGTTTTAAAATATTTACGCCGGTTTGCTGATCGCCTTCAGCCTTAATTTTTTCCAAGGCATCGAGCGCTCTTATTAAAGCCACGCCGCCGCCAGGCACAATTCCTTCTTCAACCGCGGCCTTGGTGGCTGATAAAGCATCATCAATTTTATCTTTTTTTGCTTTCATCTCAACTTCTGTGGCCGCGCCAACTTTAATAACCGCCACGCCGCCAGCCAGTTTTGCCAAGCGTTCCTGTAGTTTCTCTTTGTCAAAATCCGATTCAGTTTGCTCAATTTGTTTTTTAATCTGGGCGATTCTGGCATCAATGTCAGCTTTTTTGCCTTTGCCTTCAATAATAGTTGTATTGTCTTTGGTAGCCACAACTTTTCTTGCCCGGCCCAAAGATTTAATATCAGCATTTTCAAGTTTTAAGCCAACCTCTTCAGAAATCAGTTGTCCGCCGGTAACAATTGCAATATCCTGAAGCATTTCTTTGCGTCTGTCGCCAAACCCTGGCGCCTTAATTGCTAAAGTATTGAAAGCGCCCCTTAATTTATTAACCAGTAATGTGGCCAAAGCATCACCTTCCACTTCATCAGCAATAATTACCAAATGTTTAATTCCGCCTTTGGCTAGTTTTTCTAAAACCGGCAGAATATCCTGCAGAGAAGAGATTTTCTTATCGGTGATAAGAATATTTGCATCATTAAATTCAGCGCTCATTTTCTCGGCGTTAGTAATCATATACGGCGAAATGAAACCTTTATCAAACTGCATTCCTTCAACTATCTCTTTATCCACGCCAAAAGTCTGCGATTCTTCAACGGTTATCACGCTATCCTTGCCAAGCTCATGCATAATATCCGCTAAAAGCTCGCCTACTTCAGCGTCTTCGGCTGAAATTGTGGCCACCTGCGCGATTTCTGCTTTGCTTTTTATGGGTTTTGAAAGTTTTTTAAGCGCAGCCACAATTGCTTCGGCGCCTTTTTCAATCCCCTTTTTTATTTCTAAAGGATTGGCGCCAGCCGCGACATTTTTTAAACCCTCGCTAATTATCGCTTGCGCTAAAATTGTGGCAGTGGTTGTGCCGTCGCCGGCTGTGTCGCCGGTTTTTGAGGCTACTTCTTTTACAAATTCGGCGCCGATATTTTCAAATTTATTTTCAAGCTCTATTTCTTTAGCGATGGTTACGCCGTCATTGGTTATATGGGGCGCGCCAAAACCGCGGTCTAAAACTACATTGCGGCCTTTAGGGCCCAATGTAACTTTAACCGTATCGGCTAATTTATCAACGCCGCGTTTTAAAAGTCTTCGGGCTTTTTCGTCAAATAGAATTTGCTTTGGCATAGTTCAATTGAAATTTATAGAAATATGCGGCCTCGTGGCCGCGAAATATATAGAAATTCATTGCTATTAATTTCGCGAGCGGAGCGAGCAAATTTCAACTAATTTCTGTTAATTTTTTACTCAATAATTGCTAAAATGTCCTCCTCGCGTGCAATAAGATACTCTTTTCCATCAACCTTTATTTCGCTCGGTCCGTATTTTGTAAATATCACGACATCGCCTTTTTTGACGCCCAGAGGAATTCTTTTTTCGCCGTCTTCGTCAAATTTTCCCGGGCCAACAGCGATAACCTTGCCTTTTTCCGGCCGCTCTTTGGAGGCGGTTTCTGGCAAGATAATGCCGCCTTTGGATTTTTGTTCATTTGAAAGCGGCTCTATAATAACTCGGTCTGAAAGAGGTTTAAGCATCATGAATTGTAGAAGCCAAATTACGCAAATTAAATCTACGCAAATTTACGCCAAAATTTTTGCGTTTTTTTTGGCGTGGATTTTATTGGCGTTTTTTTCGCTTCTATAGGTTAGCACTCTATTAATCTGACTGCTAATAAGGTATTTTATGCAAAGGCTGAAAACTTGTCAAGCTTGACAGAATGAGTTAAAATATGGAAAAAGCTCTTAAACAACTAAAAATATAGCTAAAAAGGGGGTAAAAAATGAAAAACTTCTTTGAGGTGGTTGATAGCGGAGATTGGGGCATGGCGATATGTTATACAGTCGCCACCTTGCTTATCCTTGATTTCCTATATAACTGGTCTGGGCCGATAGAAGATTGGTTCCATTATTTATTTCATAAAGGAGGCAAGCGTTGTGATAATAAATAATGCCACGCCAACTGATCTGATTTTTGACTTCTCATTCATATTCGCTATCCTTTTTGTTATCGCTATTTTTATAATGATAGTGAGAGCTCAACAAAAACCAAGAAAACTAAGAAAGAAAAAACGACAGAAAGAAAAGGAGGTATTGGTATGAAAAAGATTACAGATCGCGCAAGAGAAAAAATGCTTTTGTTTTTTTCTATCGCCTTGGCCATTCTTATAGCGTTATTCATATTTGATATGGCAACTTCAGCCGCCTTGGCCGGAGACAGGCATCATGGCGGTTATCACAGCAGAAGTGGTCAGCGAAGTTATAGCGGCGGGTACCATAGTGGGTTCAGCAACAGAAACCGCAGCGGGTATCATAACCTTAGCAACAGATACCACAGCAGTTACCGCAACTATAGCGGCAGCAGGTACTATAGCGGCCATAGCAACAGATATTATGGCGGGTACAACAACCGATACCATGGTGGTTACCATAGATACGGCGGTTACGGCTATTATTCACATCGTCACATCAATGGCGATTTCTGGTGGGGCCTAGGCGCTGGATTGCTGGCTGGACCTTTGCTTGGCGGATGGACAAGCCCGGGTTACGGCTATTACGGCGGCGGATATAATTATTACCCCCAACGACATTACGGCTATTCGCCGTACCGTTCCGGCGGCTACGATGGGTACAGCAGAAGCTACAACCGCATCTGGGTCGCTCCTTTCTGGAACGGCTGGGAATGGGTTCCCGGCCACTGGGAATACTATTGAATTTAATTCCCGCTCAAGTAATTGGGCGGGATTTTAATTTGTCGCTGTCCGACAGCGACAGGATATTTATTTCAAGTATTTCCCGGTATAACTTTTTTTATTCTTGACTATATCTTTGATTTTCCCCTCTACCACAATATATCCTCCTTCATCCCCGCCTTCTGGGCCTAAATCAATAATCCAGTCGGCGGTTTTTATTACTTCGGGATTATGCTCAATCACCAAAACCGTATTGCCGCGCGAAACCAGCGCGTGTAAAACGCTTAATAACTTATTAATATCGTCAAAATGCAAACCAGTTGTTGGCTCATCTAAAATATAAAGAGTCCGGCCGGTTGCGCGGCGGGCAAGTTCTGTGGCTAATTTTATTCTTTGTGCTTCGCCGCCAGAAAGCGTTGTGGCTGGCTGGCCAAGCTTCATATAACCCAAGCCAACTTGATTCAATGTTTCTAATCGCTGACGAATTGCCGGAATATTTTTAAAAAATTTATTTGCCTCTTCAATAGACATTGCCAAAACATCAGCAATATTTTTTCCTTTAAATTCTATTTCCAGCGCTTCTTTGTTGTATCGCTTGCCATGGCATTCCTCACATTCCACATAAACATCGGGTAAAAAATACATTTCTATTTTTTTAGAACCATCGCCCTGACAAGCTTCGCATCGGCCACCCTTGACATTGAAGCTAAAACGGCCTGCCTGATATCCGCGCAAGCGCGATTCCTGCGTTTGGGCAAATAAATCGCGGATATATGTAAAAACGCCGGTATAGGTTGCGGGATTTGAACGGGGCGTTCGGCCAATTGGCGATTGGTCAACAATAATTACTTTGTCTATGTTTTCTTTGCCTAAAATTTCTTTGTACGCGCCAGGCTCTTCATGCGCGCCATAAAATTCTTTGCTCAAAGCCGCGCCCAAAATATCGTTTATTAATGTGCTTTTTCCAGAACCCGAAACACCGGTTACGCAAACAAATTTTTCCAAAGGAATTTTAGCGTTAATGTTTTTTAGATTATGTTCGGTGGCGCTTTTAATTTCAAGATACGAATCTTTTGTTGTCTTTGATTCATTCCTCCCCTCCTCAGTTGAGGAGGGGTCGGGGGAGGTGGTGTTCAGCACCCCTCCTTTTATTCCTTCCCTTATCTGAGGGGAGGAGGAATTTTTATTTATGACAATTTTACGGCGACCACTCAAATAATCCGCCGTCAGCGTATGCGCGGATTTTAATTGGCTGGGCGTTCCTTGAAATATAACTTTGCCGCCGTTTTCGCCAGCAGCAGGCCCTATATCAATTAACCAGTCAGCTGATTTCATTGTTTGCTCGTCATGTTCAACAACAATGACTGTATTTCCTAAATCGCGCAGTTTTTTTAGCGTTTCAATCAAGCGGCTCATATCTCTTTGGTGCAAACCAATAGACGGCTCATCTAAAATATAGACAACGCCCGAAAGCCCCGAGCCAATTTGCGTAGCCAGACGAATCCTTTGACCTTCTCCGCCAGATAAAGTTGTGGCTGATCGTTCAATGGTTAAATATTCCAAGCCAACATCAATTAAAAACTGCAATCGCGCCAAAATTTCTTTTATGATGCTGTTTGCGATTTTTGATTCATTAACGCTTAATTTTAGTTTACGAAAAAAATCTACTGCTTTTTCAACGCTCATTTCAGATATCTGATTTATCGCAATCCCGTTTATTTTCACAGCCAAAGCCTCTGGTTTCAATCTTTTTCCAAGACAAGTCGGACATTTTTTAATCAACATATATTTTTCAATTTCTGCCCGCGAAAAATCAGATTCTGTTTCTTTCCAGCGCCTTTGTAAATTTGGAATCACGCCTTCAAATTTATTGTCTCCGTATAAAATCCTGTCGATGTCGGACGTCGACAGATTCTTAACCGAGGTATTCATTGAAAAATGATGACGCTTAGCGACCTCTGATAATTGCCAATAATACCAGCCTTGCCGGCCAACCCGATGAGATGCTGTGGCCCAAGGTCTGATTGCGCCTTCAGCCAATGTTAAATTAGGATTTGGGATAACGAGCTTTGGATCAATTTCCAGTTTTGTGCCCAGGCCCTGACAATCAGGGCAAGCGCCATAAGGGCTGTTGAAAGAAAAAATTCTTGGCGCGATTTCTGGCAAACTAATGCCGCATTTTTCGCAAGCGAAGAGTTCGGAAAAAATTAAATCCGAATCGCTTACCGCCAACCGCCTACCGCCTACCGCCTTCTTTGTATTTTCTTTTTTCTGGCTGTAGTCGGTAGTCGGTAGTCGATTGACTATTATAACTCCTTGCCCCAATTTCAACGCCGTTTCCACAGAATCAGCAATCCGCGCGCGAAATTCAGGATCCTTTTTTTCTTCCAAAGACAACCTATCAACCACTACCTCCACATCATGCTTCTTCTGTTTGTCTAATTTTAATTCCATTGCTTCATCAACCCGATGCACAACGCCGTCAACTCTAACGCGCACAAACCCGGCTTTTAAAATCTGCTCTAAAACTCCCTGATGCTCACCTTTGCGGCCGCGAACCATTGGCCCGAGAACCATAATCTGGCTGTCTTTCGGCAATTCAAGGATTTTTTCAACAATTTGACTGGCGCTTTGTCTTTTTATCAGTTGGCCGCATTGCGGGCAATATGGCTTGCCGATTCTGGCAAATAAAAGACGGAGATAATCATATACCTCCGTTATTGTGCCTAAAGTTGAGCGCGGATTGCGCGAAACGCTTTTTTGGTCAATAGCAATCGCAGGCGAAAGCCCTTCAATTTTATCAACATCCGGTTTATCCATCACGCCCAAAAACTGCCGCGCATAAGCAGATAAACTTTCAACATAGCGGCGCTGGCCTTCAGCGTAAATTGTATCAAACGCCAAAGAAGATTTTCCCGAACCCGAAAGACCGGTTATTACAACCAGTTTATTTTTAGGGATATCCAAGTCTATATTTTTTAAGTTGTGGACTCGAGCGCCCCTAATTTTTATAAAATCTTGCAGCATAGAAAAAATTTAAACATTTCAAACATTGATTATACATTATTTTTTAAAGTCCGGCAAGACAATGCTAGCGAAAAAACAAAAAAGCGGCTTAGAAAAACCAAGCCGCTATATTAAAATGCGCTAAACTATTTCTTCAAATAACAAATCCCCCATATCGTTATAGGGAGCGTAAAAAAGCTGAACTTCTGCTTCCGGTAAAATTTTATTCAGCTCCTGTCGAGCTATTTTTAGATCGTTAACCTGCTTGCCTTTCAAGAAATCTCCGGTCGCCTTTTCTTTATGAATGCTTTCATACCAAGAACATCCAGCTTCTGCGATGCAGATAACCCTTTTTATTTTGTGGGCTGTAATTAAGAATAAACAGCGCTCGGTATCTGTCATCTTAAATTTATACTGCATACCGCCAGCCGCAAAAAACTGGGCTCCTCCGGGCACCGCGAATCTGTCAAACGACGCGATTCCCAAATCATGCAAAATAAAATCGTCGATCTGCTGCTGCCGGAGATGGTTGCTGCAATGAATAATCAACGCCGGAGGCACTTCTTGTCCGCAACATTTAACTAAATTTTCAAAACATATGCCTTCTGTCATTCTTATCCTCCTTTTTATCCGCAATCGGGACAAAATCCATCTTTATCTAATTCGTCTGCGCATTCATGGCAATAAGCATTTTCATCTTCGCAATCTGGATTGGCGCAGCGGATAAGCCGGGAGCTTGTAGCAGGACTACCACAAGAAGAACAATCAGTTTCTTCTTCGCCTGAACAGTCAGAACAAAAGCCAGTCTCATTTAACAACCGGTTGGCACAATCCTTGCAATAATCATCATCTCTCGGGCAACCAGGATTAGCGCAACGGATTTCTGTGTCTCTATCAATAAGCTCTTGACAATTTCCTCCATCGCAATAGAACGTAGCGCAGTCTTCGCAATATCCGCGCTCGCTCAACCCATCTTTGCACTCTTCACAAAAAGCGATTTCGCAATGATCAAAGCTTCTGCATTTAAAAGCTCTTGATTCAATGACTCCTTCTCTACAATCAGAACACTGAATCGTATCTTCCTTGCTACAAACCATACACTTTCCTTTATCATCAACATGCTGGCAGAAAGAAATTTTCTGGCTCTCTTTCTCACATTCTTTTTTTTCTTCCTCAGGGACACTTTTTTTAGGTTCATCGAGAGCTTCTTTTTCAAGATATACTCCCTTTAAGCATTCTTCAAAATCATGGCCACAATAAGGACAACTTTCTGGAATTTTTGGCGCAACCGGTTCTTGAACTAGCTGTGGATCTCTTGAAATATCAGGAATACTTGCAAGGGTCATTTTCGTATCGTTCGCAAGCGAGGCAGTAAATATGACTGCCAATTCCTCTTTGCTTATGTATCCTGGTACGATTCTTTCGTTAACAAGCCGTCGATAATTTTCTTTACCCTCTTCGATGGTTTTTATAAGACTATCTGCCGGAATTCTTGAAAGGAGCAGGCAAACTATAAATTCCATCGGCGAATAGGGCGAACCTGGTAATTCAAGCTTTTTCCAATCAGCCTTTATCTGCGGCCAAATTGACAAACCTTCTTTAACCTCAAACGAAATAACATCTTTCAAATCCATTTTCCGTCCTTCTCTTTATAATTTTGTAAAGTAACAAGCCTTTATACGAATAAGATATTTAATCAAAAAAGTCGCAGCTTGTCAAATAAAAAAGGCGCAGCTAATATCAACTGCGCCTTCGGTCTTATTTTTTGAATAAAAGAACTATTTCAGTTTATTCGGCTGGGCTGTCAGTTTTCTTGTCCTGGATTGTCTCCGCCACCTTTTGAAGCGATGCGATGCTCGTGATTGAAGACATATCAATGCCGAATCTGTTCAGAATAGGAGCAAGGACTGGCAATAGAGCCTTGAACCCATCGCCACCATTAAGAAATCCGTCAACCAGATTACTCATGCCAACGCCTTGAGAAAACTTCTGGGTCATTTTGGCTAAGGTGTCCGGGTCGCCATAGATATTCATATTGGCTCCGGCCATCATTCCGCCTATAGCTCCGGCAAATGCGACTCCGATTTTTTCTGCCGCTTGGATTTTCAGCTGGCCAAGAGTTAGTTCAACGGAAACAGTTTGGGAAGCAGCCTTAGCTTCAAGCTCCGGCTTGAGAACTTCCTGGACCCGTCTTTGGTCAACGTCAACCTGGTTGTTGGACACACTGACCGGCACCATTTGAATAGCCAGATCACCTTCAGCTCTCTTGGTTTTTTCAACTAGCTCAGCTTCAGCAGCTCTTGTCTTTGCCAAGTAATCGGCCTCTGCCGCCTCCTTACGGCCTTGGGCTTCTTTAGAGATTGTATAGGCTTTGACATCTGCCTTCATCTGGGCGTCCTGTCGTTCTTTTTCAATTTCCGCCTGCTTATCAATTATCGCCTTTGCTTTTTGGCGTTCGGCCTGAGAGGTGACAGAAACGGTTTCAATCGCCTGTTTCGCTCTCTCGGCTTCAGCCTCGGCCTTATTTCTTTTTGCCTCTGCTTCGGCTCTCTGGGCGTCTGTTTCCGCGATGGCGATAAGCTTTTGCCGAGATGTTACCTCAACCTGTTTATCCTTTTCCACATTGGCTGTGGCAACGACCTTTTCCATTTCTACGCCAGCGGTTTGAACCTGCTGTTCTTTGGTCACGTTTTCCAAAGCAATTGCCCGGTCTTTCTCTATACCTCTCCGGGCGATAAGCTCCTGATTTTGAAGCTCAGCCACAGATGCTTCTTTATCCTGATTTGCCTTGTATGCCCTTACGTCGCGATCCTGGTCAGCGGTTTTAAAATTTAATTCCTGATCCTGAGCAAGAATGGCTGATGCGGTCTCAACATTTTTCTTTTTAACTGCGAGCTCCGCATCTCTTTTGAATTCATTCTCTTGGACAAGAGCCGCCGAAACAACTTGTTGCAGGTTTTTCAGTCCCTGCGCATCGAATTGATTGTTAGGATCCATAACTTCCCTTGGCGCCTGGTCGAGCCGCGAGATGGTAACGTCTTCCAGCTCCAAGCCATTTTGCTTTAGGCCGTCTTTTACGACTTCCATAACCGCACTCTTGAAAGTGCTTCGGTCAAGGTTTAGGTCTTCAAGGCTTCTCTTGGCCGCGACGGTCCTTAGAGCATCAATCAATTTTTCCTGCTCTAGGGCCTTGACTCTTTCAACTTGCTGGTCTAGCACCCGATCGTCTGATGCGCCTCCTACTCTACCGGCAGAAATTTTGCTACCCAATGTTCTGGCAGCCGATTTTATGCCTTCCTCATCGGGATTTACTCGAATGTAAAATTCTGCCATAACCTCAGCCCGAAGCTTATCATTTGTAATCAAAGAATCTTTCCCTTTTCTCTCAACCACGATTTTCATCGTTTCAAGAGACACGGGAATAATTTCATGGAGGAAACCAATAATGATCCTTCCGTGATCCTTGATTACCTCGGCCCCGCCTTTTCCTGTCTTAAGGAAAGCCATATTTCCTTTAGCTTTCACATACAGATTGCTGAAGATCAGGCCGATGCCGCCTATCAGAATAAAGAATAGGCCTACGCCATACCAGATAAATTGGGCAAAGCCAGAGATAAAAACGTATGAAGCGGATATGATCAATAACCCCATAATCAGTAAAAATCCGATAAGTCCCTTGACTCCCATGTTTCTTTTCCTCCTTTTGTTTTTTATTCTGTTGGTCTGCCGTTTGCAGAAAAAATTTCTTGCAAGACGGGTTTGCGTTTTACGACAAATCTGTCTTCCTTTTGAGAAAAAAACAATAAAATTATCTCGCTTGCTTCGGGGATTATGTCTTCTTCTGGTTCTGTGCGGCAATAAACATTATGGATAGTGCCGCAATCATCCGATACTGTTGCGCGCCCCGAAGAAGAATCAATATTAACCGAAGCTATTCCGATTTTCCCAACTAAGGATTCCGGTCCGATGGCAGACGTGCCTTTCTTTGGCATTATTTTTGCCACTCTTAATGACACGAACCGCGTGAAAGAAAAAGCAAAAAATGTTGCAATGCTAAGTGAGAACCAGAAATATAGAATTGGGGGAAAGAAAAATCCAACAAAGATTGAATTACTGACTAATCCAATAAAACCCCAGGAAATTCCAAATACCATAAGCACAATACCTAAAGGACATTTTCCAATGCCCATAAAGTTAAAAATGCTTTGGATTATTCCTTCTTGAGCATGTCCAATGTCATGATCTGTATCGTGGTCATGATCGTGATCATAACTATGGCCGAGGTCTATGTCGTGATCGTGATCAAAATCATGATCGTGCTCAGCCGAGATATCAGCGCCAGAACCGCTTGGGTGCATAAGCTCAAAAAGAAGATAAAAAAACCAAGCAACAATAGCAGCGAAAAAAACAGCATTATACCAATCATAAATCAAAGAGTGCAAAGACATTCTTTCACCTCCTTCCTGACAAAAAATATTTCTATTCTTTCTTCTCGGTTTTCGGCGCGGCGACAAAAACTTTCTGATCAGACAACAATCCGCCAATTGGCGGACTCGAAAGCAACTTTAGCGCTTTCGTTGCCGGATCTTCTGGGGCGATGATTTCCGCATCTATAACCCCGCCTTCAATTGCCGCCCGCTCTTTCAGTTTTTTGTATGCTTCCTGAAAAGCGGCCTTTTTCATTACCTGACCCACCTCTTCATCAAGGCCAAGCGATGTGGAGTCTTTGATTAAGTTCTGAGCCATCAACTTTGCAGTTGAAAGATCAATGGAATCAGCCAGGCTTTTGTAGGTTTGCTTGCCCTCGATTTGGGCTAGGGCATCACCTTCAAGCTTTCTAGCTTTTTCCACCATGGAATTTAGCTCCAGCTGCAAAACCCGTCTTGGTAAGTCTTTCGACGCTTCTTCGGCCGCCGCGAATTGCTTCCGTGCTTCCGCTACAAGCGTCTGAGCATTTTTATCCGCGACTTCATATTGTTCGGTCGCAGAATCAATCTTTTCGCCTATGGCGAGCTTGAGCGCAAGTATTCTTTGCGCCTCTCCGCTGTTTCCCGCTTTCTCAGCAACAAGAGCGAGACGATTTAATTCCTGATGTTGGGTTACCAATTTTTGCAGTTCTTTTCTCTGAACTGTGACGGAAATAACTGCCGCTGTCGCGGCCTCCCCTCTTGCGTTTGCCAGCTCAATGTCCAGTCTGACCGCTTCCTGTAATCTCTGAGTGGTTGTTTTTGAAGTTTCTGCTTCCTGCTCTCCTAAGAGAACGCCTACCACTTCTTTAAGTTTCGCAATGAGTCCCATCTTGTTTCCTCCTTGTTGTTTCAATTAAGCTTCTGTTAATACAGAAACTACGGGTTTTTAGATAAAAGATACGAGACAATCGCTGCCAGAAATGCCGCAAATAGCAAAACCGGCAGGCTTATTATTATTGCCTTTAATATTTTAAGGATAACTATCAAGGCTATCCCAATAATAAAAAGGCCAATAAACTTTCTCCAAAACCTTTTGGCATTAATCCGAGCCATAATCTTTCCCTCCTCTCGCTAAAATCTTTTATTTTGTTGACAAGGTGCAATAGTTCTTATTAACATATTTATTATTCTGTGTCAAGATAATTTAAAGAACTGGGGCATTTCCGCTTTCTTTGAAAAAATCATAGAATAAGCGTATAATGAATCGATAAAAATCCGTGAAAAATAATCCTATTGGAAAACTCAAAAAACTGCCACAAAAACCGGGCGTATATACGTTAAAAGATAAGGCCGGCCGGCTGATTTATATTGGCAAAGCGATAAATCTGCGAAATCGCGTAAGATCGCATTTTTCTAGAACAAGTATTTTTTATAAAAATGACTTAGCTAATATTGTCGCTGATATCGACTGGATTGAAACAAAAAATGAGAAGCAAGCATTGCTTTTAGAAAACGAGCTGATAAAAAAATATCAGCCTCGCTACAATATTCAATGGCGTGATGATAAAAGTTATTTCTGGGTAAGATTTACGAATGACGAATGGCCAAGGGTGATAGTGGCGCATAAAGGTAGTCTAATAAATTCTCCCCAGCCCTCCCCCGTATCAAGTACGGGGCGGGCTCTAAAGGGAGGGAGTGATTCCCCTCCTTTAGGAGGGGTTAGGGGAGATTTTATCGGTCCTTTTGTCTCTGGCCGCGAATTGCGAAAAACTTTGCGAGCCTTAAGAAAAATATTTCCTTTTCGCACTTGCAAAAATTCCTATGATAAGCCCTGCTTGCAATGGCACTTGGGATTATGTCCGGCACATAAACCGCATTATCATTCCCGTGAAAGCGGGAATCTAGAAGATAAAAAATCTGGATTCCGGGTCAAGCCCGGAATGACAAAAGAGAGTCAGATAGATAAATACCTAAACTCTCTCGTCGCCCTCTCTCAATTCCTCCGTCTCTACGCCGGCGAAAAAATTCGCATTGAGGCTTATGATATTTCTAATATTCAAGGGAATTACGCGACTGGATCAATGATTGTTTTTTATGGAAACAAACCATCAAAATCAGACTATCGTAGATTTAAGATAAAAACGATAAAAGGCGCAAATGATGTGGCAATGATAAAAGAAGTTTTAAAACGCCGCCTCGGACACCCCGAATGGCCCTATCCGGATTTGATTTTGATTGACGGCGGCCTTGCGCAGCTTAATGCCGCGGTCTCGTCTATTAGCAAGCAACTACCATCCACCGCTATTATAGCGCTTGCGAAACAACAAGAAGAAATTTATACTGAATATAGTAGTAAGCCTCTTAAAGTTAATCCGTTGCCTGAGTCATTTAGATTAACTTTTCAGCATATCAGAGATGAGGCTCATAGATTTGCTATTTTTTATTATCGCTACCTTCATGCGACAAGAGACTTTAGAAGAACTAGAAAAAAAGTTACAAAAACGCGCTTTGGCGCGGCAAAAGAAAAAGAAACCTAAAATGCGAGTTTCTGGTAAAAGCGTTTTTGCTCTTCATAAAATCATCCGCAAGAAATAGCGGGTGATTTTGTTTTTATTGACAAGCGGCCTAAGAAGTAATAAAAATAAGTTGCGTTCTGTTGATCAGATCGCATCGTACCTTAAAAACTCTGTTGAGCAGAGAAAAGAAAGGAAGATTTTATGGAACAGGAAGAATTGGATTTAATGCGCAAAGAAGGCAAGGAATGGACGGCCAGAGAGTTGATTGAAGGCTCTGGCGGGGTACTGGATAATTTTATCTTGCGAGAGATTGTCGAATGTTCCTCTTCTCCGAAAGCAGCTGACGAATATATTAAATTGCTCGGCTGGCCGAACAATGTGGCAAAAAAAGTTAGGAACGCGAGCCGATTAAAATTCAAGTTTCCCAAACAATGGGAACTCTTCAAGGAAAGTTCGGTTCGCCCAGTTGAAATTTTTTCTTTTTGCCAGATAGCTACACCATTTTTATTTAAACACGGGGTCGAGATAAGCGACGGAATAGTTTTTGAAAAAGCCACACGAAGTTTCAAGCATTGGCCGTTATTACTTCGAGATTTTCGATGCTATGCGCCCAGATGTTCGTCGCTGGACGGCGAATATAAAAAAGAAAAAGCTACTACAACGAAAAGAATCGATGGACTTACTTTTCGCATGGATCACAATCTAATTAACCATGACTATACTACTATTCTAAATTGCGAGCTAGGATCAATGGGCGCACTTATTTTCTGTAAAGACAATTTTCTGCGCATTGAAAGCAAGCATTTTATCGCTCTTAGCTGTTCTTCTTTTTTCTATGAACCGTGGGCACCAGGAGAAACCGCCTTCCCCGTTTGGAGAAAAGTTATCCAAATTCAAGAGAAAAAACCGGCTGCTTTTTATTTGGACAGGATAAGGATTAACGTAAGACAAGATAATATCCCGCCTTATACTTATCCGGATATTGGCGAATTGGTTTTTGAAAGAATAATACCTGTGTCTTCAAAATATGAAGCTGTGTTCACTGTTGTGTATAAAATTCATGATATGATCAGCGAGCGATTAGCTCCTTTGTATTGTGTAAGAAGCAAACAATATCGATCTTTAGTCTACAGCATTCACCCGATTGTTTATAGAAACAAGAATCCAAATAGTCCGTTTATACTTTTTAATGAAGCTTTCTCTTCTAATGAAACATTTGACAGCAAGGCTTATTCTTTCGCTGCGGAAAACCTTAAGGATCTCTGTGAGCATTTCTATAGCAACGATCCGGTCGATGAAAGATTTTCAATCCACGCTGTTATTGGCGATGTGTTCTTTGCTCAAGAACCAAAGACTTTAATTGATCTTTTGCTCTCGGCAAAATCATCAAGTAACTAACAATTCCGATGGACGAAATCAAAATTTCGTCCATTTTTTTATTCTCAATAAATATATCATCAAAATATTGACCACTATCCTTATATCGTGATAATCTTATAAATAAGTGAATTTGCCCTGTTTATTTTTCTTTCTTAAACAATGAGCTTTATTATAAGAATTTTAGCTAATTCTTTGGCGATTTATTTGATCGCCTATTTAATTAAGGGGGTTGATTTTGATGGCGGCTGGAAAATGCTGCTTTTAGCCGGCTTTGTCCTTTCGCTAATTAACATCGTCATAAAACCGATTGTCAAATTTATTTCTTTGCCTTTAATTATTTTAACTTTTGGCGTTTTTTCATTAGTTATAAATATTTTAATGCTTTGGCTGCTGACAAAAATAATTCCGGATTTAAGCATCAGCGGAATAATGGCTTTTATCTGGTCAACTATTATTGTCAGCGCGGTCAATATTATAATTAATTGGCTGGCCAAAAAACCATCGTCAAACAATAATATACACTAATTCGTATAGGCGTATTTGCGTGAATTTACGCCATTCGGATGCAATCAATATGCTTAAAACTATAATCGAAATTTCACAAATTATTATTTCTGTTATATTAATAACCGTTGTTTTGCTTCAGCAACGCGGCTCCGGCTCCTCGGCTATTATGGGCGGCGGCGGTGCTTCTTATTACACAAAACGCGGTTTTGAAAAAGTCCTTTATATATTAACTATTATTTTAGGCGCCTTATTTTTGGTTACCGCCTTGGTTAATATTGCAATCCATTAATTATTATTCGTATGTGCGTAATTTGGATGAATTTGCGCTATTCGGATACTGCTATTTTTACTCATCTTAAAAACTTCTTCTCTTTTTTCGGAAATATTGCCTGGCCCTCCTCTTATCAATGGACTCAGTTTTTTAAAGTTGTAAGCAAAAGAGAGCGTAATTTATTTTTCGTTTTTTTATTTTTTACCATCGCTTCTTTAGTTTTTATTGGCGCAAGATATTATCTTGGCAACACAGAGGTCGCCCCAGCCAAAGGCGGCAGCTATACCGAAGGCATTATCGGTTCGCCAAGATATTTAAATCCGATTCTTGCACAAACAAATGACGCTGACCGTGATATAGTCCGTATTATTTTTGCCAGCCTCTTAAAGTATGACGGGCAAGGCAATCTTATCAATGATTTAGCCGAAAGCTATACTATTGGAAATAACGGAAAAATATACGAGGTCAAAATTAAACAGAACGCCTTTTGGCATGATGGCCAAAAGCTGACCAGCGATGATGTGGTCTTTACAATCAAGGCTATTCAACAGCCTGAATATCAAAGCCCCCTAAGAATCAATTGGCAGGGCGTGGAAGTTGAAAAAATAGATGATTTAAATGTTCGTTTTAAGCTAAAAAATGCTTATGCTCCCTTTTTATACAATCTAACTTTTGGTGTTTTGCCAAAACATATCTGGCAGGATGTCGCCACAACTGATTTTCATTTAAGCGAACAAAATTTAAAACCGATTGGCTCGGGACCTTATGTTTTTAAAAAACTGGAGAGAAATAAAGACGGCCTGATTAAAATAATTGAGCTGGAAGCATTTAACAAATATCACAACGACGGACCTTATCTTAAAAACATTAACCTTAAGTTTTATCCAGACGAAGAAAGCGCTATCGATGCTTGGCAAAAATCAGAAATTCAAGGGATAAATTTTATTTCTCCAAAAAATCAATCCAGAATAAAAAATCAACAAACAGGATTAAATATCTATTCCCTAACCCTGCCAAGATACTTTGCGCTTTTTATAAATCAGACGCAAAACAAGGCCTTGGCTGATAAAAATGTCAGACAGGCGCTGGCGCACGCGATAGATAAAGACAGTTTGCTTACTGAGGTTTTGGATGGAGCAGGGAAAAAAGTTGACTCGCCTGTTCTTGAAGGCATGATTGGCTATTCAGACCAGACAAAGATTTATGAATTTGACCTAGAAAAAGCAAAAAACATTCTTGACGAAGCCGGCTGGAAAGACGCCAATAATGATGGCTTCAGGGAAAAAGCCGAAACGAATTTAGAGTTTTCTTTAGTCACAATTCCTTGGACAGAATTTTCCCAAACCGCGGATTTGCTTAAAAAAAACTGGGAGGCAATCGGCGCCAAAGTTAGCATTGAAACCAAAGACGCGACCAGCCTTCAGCAGGAAAATATTCGCCCGCGCCAATACCAAATGCTTCTTTTTGGAGAACTTTTAAATATTGATCCCGATCCTTTTTCTTTCTGGCATTCCACCCAAACCAAAGACCCGGGCTTAAATCTGGCGCTTTACGAAAATGCCCAAGTGGACGCTATTTTGCAAGACGCTAGGCAAGATCTTGATCCTGTCTCAAGAGCTAATAAATATCAGCAATTCAGCCAAATTATTACAGAGGACTTGCCGGCCATTTTCCTTTATACGCCAGATTATCTCTACCCTATTTTAAATAAATTCAAGGGCGTTGATTTAAAAATTCTCGTTATGCCCTCAGACCGCTTTTCGCAAATAGAAAAATGGTATAGCGAAACAGCGAGAGTCTGGAAATAGAAATCCAAATTCCAAAATCCAAATTATTCCAAATCAAATCCAAAGCTCAAAATCCAAAATAATTAATTTAGTCATTTGGATTTGGGATTTGATTTGACATTTGAAATTTGGATTTTGAAATTATTCAATGATTAGTCTCCAACAAAATTCCGGCCTTCCAATTATTCTAAACGACAAAGGATCTTTAGAATTTAAGCCACCGCTTGAGCCAGTTTTGCCGTCAGTTAGAAAAATTTCTGATATGCGGGAGTATTTGGCAAATCCGAAAGCAGATTTTGCTGGTGAAGATGTTTATTTTATGTATCGTGGCGTCTTTCTACCTCAAGACAAAAAAAAATTTGAAAAATTGCATCTCCGCTATGATTTAACAATTCTAAAACCCGGCTTAATCGGCAAAGAATTCGTAAAAACAATCGGCCATTTCCATCCCAAAAAACCGGGCACAGAAACCAGATATCCGGAAGTCTACGAAGTCATTTCAGGCCAGGCGTTATTTTTAATTCAGAAGATGGACGAAGAATTTAATCAAATCAACGAAGTTTATTTTATTGAAGCGAAAGAAACCCAAAAAGCAATCATCCCGCCAGGCTTTGGCCATGTAACCTGCAACATTGGAAAAGAACCGTTGGTTATGGCTAATTGGGTAGAGAATTCGTTTGAATCAATTTACGAGCCATTTAAAAAATTCCACGGCGCAGCATATTATTTTACGGCTGGCAAAGACGGCAAACTAGAAATTATTCCAAATAAAAACTTTCCTTCTCTGCCTGAAATTAATAAACTAGAACCGAGAGACCTGTCTGAATTTGGACTTGTAAAATCCGAACCTATGTATAAAACTGGACAAAAATCACCGGATATGCTACAATTTATCATCTCTCCAGAACTCTATCTAAATAAGCTAACTATTGATCTCTGTTTTAAAAAATAATTAGAAACTATCTGGCAAGTCCCTTTTTGCTATAATTTCGTAATCTTGGCTATAAAAAGACTTGCTAAATAATTTCTGCGAGATAGGAGGCTCTTTAGTTTTGTATGGCAAATTCCAGCAAAAGCTATCTTTTTGGAGTTGTTTTGGCCGGCGGAAATGGCAGCCGCCTTTGGCCAGTTTCAAGGGAGCTTTTTCCCAAGCACCTTCTTTCTATAAATGATGCCCAGAGCCTACTTCAGGCAACCGTTACCAGAATAGAAAAATTGATTCCCCCGCGGAATATATCTATTGTTACCAATCAAAAGCATCTTCCTGATATAAAAACTCAGCTAAATTTTTTTGAACGCAGCCAGAAAGGAATGGCCTTGGAACAATTAATCTCCGAGCCCTGCGGACGTAATACCGCGCCGGCTATTGCTTTGGCGGCGATGCGTCTTTATTTGGAAAATCCCGAGTCAATAATGATTGTTTTGCCTTCGGATCATTTAATTCAAGAAGAAGAAAAATTTTTAGAACTGCTAAAATATAGTCTTCAAATAGCCGTTAAAGGATACCTCGTCACTTTTGGAATAGTTCCCAGCTCCCCGGAAACCGGTTATGGTTATATAAAAAAGGGGGAACTCATTGCGCAACAAGCAAATAAGAAAGCTTATCTGGCAGATGGTTTTTTTGAAAAACCAAACCAAGAATTGGCTAAAGAATATTTAGATTCAGGTCAATATTTTTGGAATTCTGGCATCTTTGTTTGGAAGACAAAAGAAATTTTGAGGGCGATAAAGATTTTTTTACCGGATGTTTTCGGGACGATTTCTGAAATATCAACGCTAGAGCTTCAAGGAGATAAAAATGCGCAGATTGAAGAAATTTATCAAAATCTCGAACCTATTTCTATTGATAAGGGATGCTTGGAAAAATCAGATAAGATTGTCGTGATTCCGGCGCAAATCAATTGGAACGATATCGGTTCTTGGGATAAAATTCTTCAAGTTTTGCCAAAAGATGGAAAAGGAAATTTCATTAAAGAAGGCGCCATCAATGTAGGTTGTGAAAATTCGCTTATCTTAAGCAACGAACGCTTAACAGCGGCTATTGGGCTAAAAGATATTGCTGTTGTAGATACAAAAGACGCTCTTTTAATATGCCATTTGCCAGAGGCGCAAAAAGTAAGAAATGTTTTCAATGACCTTTTGGAAAAACAGGCGACAGAAGCGATTGAACCAAAAAGCTCTATCCGGCCATGGGGTCAATGGAGCATTATTGAAGAAGGATTGGGCTATAAAATAAAAAAAATCATAGTTAATCCCGGCCAATCTTTGAGCCTGCAGGCGCATAAACACCGGTCTGAATATTGGATTATTACACAAGGCCGGGCCGAAATCGAAAAAGACGAAGATTTAATTTTCCTCAACAAAAACCAAACTATTTTTTTGCCTCTGGGCTGTTGCCATCGCTTATCTAATCCCGGACAAGATATTCTGGAAATTATTGAAATCCAAACCGGCGATTATTTAGGAGAAGACGACATTGTCAGGTTTCAAGATAGATACGGACGGACATAGCTATTTTCCCTCTCTTTTTCAAAGAGGAGGAACGATAAAAATTAACAAAGTTATGGGCGAGTGGCGGAACTGGCAGACGCGCACGGTTCAGGGCCGTGTGGTAGTAATACCATGGAGGTTCAAGTCCTCTCTCGCCCACAACATTAACTAAACTAAAAGTTAAAAATGAAAAACTAAAAATTTAGGTATCAAAATTTTTAAATTTTGATAAATTTTAGATTTACCTTGTCGTTTTTCCTTTTTCAATTTTACTTTTTAAATTTTATATGATTACTCAAACGACTAAACGCCGCTCGCAAAGAGCCGGCGCAAAACAACAAAATAAAATAAAACAACCAGACTCATTAAAAATCATACCGCTTGGCGGACAAGAAGAAGTCGGTCGCAATATGACGGTTTTTGAATATGGCAACGATATTATAATCTTGGATATGGGCATTCAATTTCCCGAAGAGGATATGCCCGGCATTGATTATATTATTCCCAATATTGA
>JACQXN010000021.1 GCA_016208745.1 Candidatus Portnoyibacteriota bacterium
AAATTCTTTTGCATCGCGTTGCAATTAGCAGGCGATGTTGAGTGCTTCTATTAGAAGGCTCAAAAATTCTGTGTTGCTATGGCAAACAGAAAAAAGTTACGCTGCAATATGCAGGTGGCACCAAATGCCCCAATATAGGGACTCAAAGAATTCGCGTCGCAATCAGCGGGCGAAAAACATGCGTAAAAAAATTGAGATACTCTATGGAGACTCAATTGCGTCACAATAAGTGAGCGAAAAAAATTCTCCCTATGGGGAGATAAAAATACACAAGGCAGCATGATCTATGGATCTGCTGCCTTTTAAATTTGGCTGACCTTGAAAATAAAACTAGATTATGCTATAAAGATATAAATAATTAATTCTCCTAAAAGATCATGCTAAGCTACAGCGATCTAAAACCGGGCACGGTTTTTATTTTAGACGGCTCTCCCTATGAAGTGCTGGAATTTAACTTTTTACGCATGCAGCAAAGAAAGCCCGTTGCCCAGACAAAAATAAAAAACCTGATTTCTGGCAAAGTTATCAGCCGCAATTTCCAGCCCAATGAAACTTTTCAAGAAGCGGAAATAATCTATAAAAACGTGAAATTTTTATATAATCATCGCGATAAATTTGTGTTTACTGAAATCAGCGACCCCTCAAAAAGATTTGAATTGGAAGAAGAACAAATCGGCGAAACTAAAAAATTCCTTAAACAAAATAGCGAAATAGAAATGATTGAGTTTGAGGGAAAAATTATCAATATATCTTTGCCAATTAAAATGGAATTCAAAGTGATTGAGGCGCCGCCAAGCATTAAAGGAAACACTGCCCAAGGCGGCACAAAGGTAGTTAAAATTGAAACTGGCGCCACAATCAACGCCCCTTTATTTATTGAAGAAGGAGATATTATCAGAATCAATACGCAGACCGGAGACTATTTTGAACGAGTAGAAAAGAGCAAATAATTAATGTAAAAATTTTAAACCACCATTTTGCGATGGTGGTTTTTGATTGGTTTTTTTATTTTTTAAAAATCTCTTTTATTCTGCTTAGCCCAATGAATGTTTTTTTAAGCCCGAGAACTAAAATCGGAAGTCTGCCTAAAGTACTCTCCTGGTGATCCTCCAAGGGGCTCACATCAACCCTCAAAGCCAGATGATCTATTCCAGACTCCTCAACCAGCCTTTTTGCTTCTAGGCTGTCTTCCAACCCGTTGTAATAGAGTATAGCCGACCAACCCGTCTTGCTTTGAATTCTCTTTGCTTTGCATTTGCCTCTGTAACCCAATTGCGCCTCCTTTTTATAAAATTACGGAACGATTCAGAAAAGAACTTCTAAAAAATGTTTTCATAACTCTACCGTTTCACCAGGCTTTAAAGCCTTACCCGAGTCTGTCTCGTTTGATTTTTCTTCCTCCCTTCTAACTTCTGGCTTTGATATTCCTTTTTCAACGTCTAATTTTTCTGGCCCCAAAGCCTCTTCTAGAGTTTTTCTTAACTCTGGCAAATCAACTTCTTTCCTCTTTTTTCTAGGTTCAGAAAATTTAGCTGGTGATTTTTTTATTGCCTCGCTCAAAGAAATCGGCTGACCGGTTTCTTTAACTAAAATATTTGAGTGTTTTTCTGTCCGCGGCTCTGGTTTCTGCGGCATAGCAGGCCTAATTGTTTCTTCTTGTTGACGACCCAAAGGCGCCTGATTAAAAGGCCGGGCTTTAGGCTTTGGCCCCTCTGTTGGTTCTTGCCGCAATTCATTAAGACATTCTTTGCAGTATACCGGCCTAACGCCGTCGGGCTTAAATATTAAATGCACCTCTTTGCCGCATTTGTAACATTTGCTTCGATAGGTCGGCATCTGATTTTCAGCCGGTCGCCTTTGAGATTCTGATTCTTCGGCAAACCGCTTTCTTTCCTCTTTCTCTCCTTCAATCACCCCGCTCCATTTGGCAATTTTTTCTTCTACTTCTGAGCGGTCGGTGCTATATCTTTCTCTGGAAACTTTAATAATTTTTTCTCGATGAGAAACTTCTGGTTTCAAAATAGGCGGCAAAGTAGCGGCTGAAAATGGCCGCGAAGCTAACCCATCAATCATTAATTTTAGATAAATACTGGCGAAACCCAAACCAACTAAATCATTAGCTGTGAATTCGGGATTAAATTCTTTTTCCAAAAATTCGGCATCAGCTGCCCCCACCCGAAAAATAACCATTGTGCCAACATTGCCAAAAACCGCGTTGCTTACCTCCTCAACCATCTGCGTTATATATTGATGGGCTAAAATCAAATTCAGGCGATATTTTCTTGCTTCTGACAAAATATTGGCAAAAGACTCTGTGGCAAAATTTTGGAACTCATCAACATAAAGGTAGAAGTCCTTTCTTTCTTCTTCGGGAATCTCAACTCGCGACATCGCAGCAAGCTGCAAACGGGTAATTAACATTGCGCCAAGCAAGGCGGAATTATCTTCGCCGAGGCGCCCTTTTGACAAATTCATTATCAGGATTTTTCGTGAATCCATCGCTTCTCTAATGTTAATAGCCGATTTTGTCTGACCGACGATATTTCTGATAATAGGGCTGGTTAAAAACTGCCCAACTTTATTTTGAATTGGCGCCACAGCTTCGGCCATAAAACGGTCTGGATATTTGGCGAATTCGTCAACCCAAAAACTTTTAACCACTGGGTCAGTGATCTTATCAATGACTTTTTTGCGATATTCTTTATCAGTCAGCATCCGCATTATGCCAAGCAATGTTGAGCCCGGATATTCCAGAAGCGCCAAAATAGCGTTTCGCAAAACATATTCAAGGCGCGGCCCCCATGTTTCGGCCCACATTTTTTTAAATACGCCAACCAGCCCCGAAGCGACCAAATGCCTATGTTCTGGGTCAACTTTTTCAATGACATTGAAAGCAATCGGAAAATCCAAATCCGCCGGATTAAAATAGATAACGTCATTAACGCGGCTTGAAGGAATAAAGTCAAGCATCTTTTCAGCGAACTCTCCGTGCGGATCAACAATGCCGATTCCCCGGCCGCTTTGAATATCTTGAGCAGCCATATTCTCAAGAAGAGTTGTTTTGCCCATACCGGTTTTCCCGATAATATAAAAATGCTTCCGGCGGTCTTGCACTTTGATGCCGAATTTTACTTTCTGATTGCGGAAATTTGTTTCAGCAAATAATGTTATGTCTTCACCATTCATAAAAATAATTTTTTTAACCTTGCCCGACAAGTAATCTTTTTGTTGCCTTTCTGCCGTGCCTCGCCGGCAGGCGGGTTAGCAGAAAAGTAACAAGAAAAATTTAAGTTGTTGGTAATCCAATTGGCGGTTCGGCCTTCTTTGTTTCAAGCCACGGCGTCATTGGCGCCTTAACAGCAGTTGTCGGGAAATGAAATAAACTGGCTAATTCCTCTATATTTAAAATATACCCCTTATCCCAAAAGCTTCTCTGCCTCATAAAACGGAAAAGTTTGCGCTGACGATAAATTTTTCTCTGCTTGGCAAAAAGATAATTAGCTTTAGTTATTAAAAGCGGGTCTGGCCTTAAACTGTTGGTATTCAATGAGGCGAACTGGTTAAAATAACCAAACGTGGCGCCGACATTAGCCATAGAGAAAATTTCTCTACGACCAAGATAAGTAAATTGCACTTTTGCCTGATAGGCTTTTTTGGAAGCTTTTTGCTCAAGTAAAGTTAAGATTTCACGCTGGCCGGGCGAAAGCATCGCAATTGTAATGGGCGCCGCTTCTGCGGCGGTTGTTGGTTTTGCCTTCCCCATTATATCTTCTACTACTGGTTTTACCTTTTCAACCCAATCATCGGCAATCGGTCTAAAAAGCATCTGAATCCATATTTGCTCTTGTGGCTGAAGACGGCCCATAACCTCCATTAAAGTGGATAAGGGATCAATGAAAGACGGGGAATCGGCAGGCGTGATAACATCAAGCTGTTGGGCATAGGTCCTTATCGGATAAACTTCGTCTTTGGCTAATTTTAATTTCGCACCCCATAAGTCCCAATTTTTATTTGGGACATCCGGAGGAACATTCCATACATAATCGTCAACCTCTCTTATTTCCGCTTGCGGATATTGGCTATAAATCTGCGACTCAATGAAATTCCTAAATTTTGTCGGAATCCTCAAGAAAAAATGAATCTCGCCTCCGATGCAAACAATTTCAGCAACCAGATAATCTTGTATAATTCCTTTGACATACTTCTGATACTTAGTAGCCACAGTACCAAAAATACCCCAACATCCGGCAAAGACCTGCTCCATAATTTTTGGAGTCCGATCAATTTCCCGTGGGGGCTTTATTTCCAAATTAGTCCAGGCGATTCCCTGCCAATAAACTCTCTGGATATAATACATCCAGGAATAAAAAAAGGCTATCGCCAAAACAGGAGGTAGCCAGAGCCAGCCCAGATCAGCGATAAATTGGATCGCTATTTTGAAATTTTCAAAAAAAGTCATTTTTTAAAAAAACCAGGCGATTAGGCGATGGAAAATCGCCCATCCTCCAGCCTTTTGAAAAACTTTCTATTCTGCAGATTGATTAAAACCGTGTTCTCTTTAATCAATCTCTTTGCTAAAACATTTTTAAGAATCTCCTCTTTTAACAGAGGCCCTTTTTCTTTTAATACTTGTTTTATAACCTCAACCACTGTTCCGGGATTATAACCCCATTCAGATAACGCATAAATTCCTCTTCCGATTAAAACGAATCTTGGGTCTTTTATCAGTTCGTTGTGAACGGTTTGAACATATGCCGGTTTATTTTGAGGGAGAGATTTATTAATAAGTTCGGTTACTTCAGAAAAATGAAGCGGGCGATTTTCTTTTTTAAAGACTAAATAGGCCTTATCCTTGACGCCGCGCGGAGAAATTTCCGGCCAGTGGGCTAAACCAAAATCACCAAAACTATTTTGATTTATCGCCTTGGAAGCATCAATATAGGAAAGAATCGCCTTATCTGAAATTCCAGGAAATATCTTTTTGATAACTTCGGGCAATTCGTTCTCTTTCAAAACCTTGGGTTGTTTTTCAAAATACTTAATAGCCGAGTCAACTGTTTTCTTGGCCTTCTTTATGGAATCTTTATCAATTGTCCAGAGAGAATGGAAATAATCATCTTCGGCTATTTTAACAAAGGGGTCTGCCAAAGTTAAAACCAAATTCAAAGAAGACCGACAGAGATCTAAATTGATATCCCCTTTTTGGCGCATTTGCTCAAGCTGGCTTTTGGGAAAACACAAACAGACTAAATCATCAAAAACTTTCTCTTCCCGGCGCAACTCTCCGTGTTCCTTTAAATAATCATGGATTTGCTGCTGGACAGGCTTAATTTTTGACTGAATTTCCAAGCCGGATAAATAATCAAGGCCATTTTCCTCAATTTGCCTCACCCTTTCTCTTGTTATCCCATATTGTTCACCAATTTCTTGAAGGGTCTGGGTTTGGCCGTTAACCAAGCCAAAACGACGGCGAATTACGTCTTGAATTCTCCGATTGCTGATCCCCTCTAGTATTTCTGATATTAAATTATAGGGATTTTCGATCATAGGCATAGAATATCATATAAGCCAAACTATGTCAACCCAAAAGCCTACCTTCGCCTGGAAGCTCTTTTTTGCCTGAATTTTTCCCAGCTGACAAGCAGAGGGCTCGCAATAAAAATAGACGAGTATGTTCCAAAAAACAAACCCATAATTAACACCAAAGAAAAGTATTTAACCGATTCTCCGCCAAATAAAAATACGGCCAGAAGCGTCAATAAAACGACCAAAGAGGTATTGATAGAGCGCACCAGCGTCTGATTAATACTAATCTCTACTACGTCTTCAAAGGTATTAGCTACGCTTTTACGCAGATTTTCTCTGATTCTATCAAAAACGACTATTGTGTCGTGAACAGAGAAACCAAGGATCGTTAACAAAGCGGTTACAAAAAGCAAGCCAATTTCAACGCCCATAAAATGTCCTAAAACAGCAAAGAAGCCCGTTGGAATGACGACATCATGAAGCAATGCGCCAATCGCCGCCAAACCATATTGCCAAGAAGCCACTGGTTTGGAAACTTTTCGAAAAGCCCAGGCAATATAAATAACAATCATCAAAAGCACAATAACAATTGCATAAATAGCCCGTTTTTTTAACTCCTGCCCGATAACAGGCCCGACTGATTCAAAGCTTTTTTCTTCCAGCACATCTTGACCACCCAACTCGCTTAATATTCTTTGGTGCGTTTCCTCGTCAATATCCTTAAATTTTAAAATCGCGCCCTTCTCGCCTAAGGGCTGAATGGAGACCTCCCCTAAATCTAGCCCCGCTATTTTTTCTTTGATGAAATCATTGACCGGCCGCTCGTTTTTGAATTCAATTTGGAGTAGCGAACCGCCGGTAAAATCAATACCTAATTTAAGCTGCCACAAAACCAAAGCCAAAATACTGGCGCAAAACAAAATGCCAGAGATTGTATAGAATATTCTACGATGATGAATAATTTGTAGCATGATACTAGAAGCCAATTTACGCCAATCAATTTAACGCTACTTTACGCCAAATTTTTGCGTTTTCTTTGACTTCTAAATTCTAATTGACGTTTATTTTGCCTCTATCTTTTTTCCCTCCAAATAACCAAATATATTTTTCCATTCCTTCAACCATAATGGCTTTCATAAATAAACGAGTAACTGTGATAGCAGAAAACATGCTAACTAAAATTCCAATTGCCAAAGTCAAAGCAAATCCTTTAATAATGCTTGTGCCAAGCCAAAATAAAATCAAACAAGTGATTAAAGAAGACATATTAGAATCGCGAATTGAGGTCCAGGCTCGCTTAAAGCCTTCATCAATTGCTCCGGAAAGACCCTTTCCCCAGCGCAATTCTTCTTTTGTCCGTTCAAAAATCAAAATATTGGCATCAACAGCCATACCAATAGAAAGAATAAAACCAGCAATGCCCGCTAAAGTTAAGGTAACAGAAAATAGTTTAAAAATTGCCAAAACAATGGCTGTATAGATTAAAAGCGCAACAGTGGCCACAAGGCCAGGCAAACGATACCAAAAAATCATAAACAGAATAACCGCTGCCAGACCAATCAAAGCCGCCAAAAGGCTTGCTCTTAAAGATTGCTCGCCGAGGCTCGCTCCAATGCTTTCCTGATTAATTAATTTTATCGGCACAGGCAAAGCACCGGCATTAAGCCGTTGGGCCAAAGTCTTTGCTTCTTCGGTTGTAAAATTGCCTGTAATCTGCGCTCTGCCGCCAGCAATTACGTCATTAACCGTAGGCACGCTTATTGGCATTCCATCAAGATAAATAGCCACTCTTTTGCCAACATTATTTTTGGTTATCTCTTCAAAAAGTTTGGCGCCTTCATCATTAAACTGGAGAGAAACTTCGGGCTGATAAGTATTTTGATTAAAATCAACTTGAGCGCCTGACAGATACTTGCCGGTTAAAAGCGTCGGTTTAAAATATGGGTCTTCTAATAAAGCAGCTTGATCACCCGCGTTTTGCCTCTCTAAAATTGCATCGGTTTCTTCTTGGGTTCGTTCTTCTCTAAAATCCAAAAATGGCGTCTCGCCTATCATTTTAATTGCCTGATTAACGTCTTTAATGCCGGCCAATTCAACGATTAAACGATGATGGCCGCCAACTGTATCAACTTGAACGACCGGCTCTGTGACGCCAAATAAGTTTACCCGGCGCTCAATTACATCGCGGACGCCTTGCATAGAATCATTAATATTTTCTTCTTTAATTTGGCTTAAATCCGCTTCATAAACTAAGTGTGTTCCGCCTAATAAATCAAGGCCGAGCCTAAAAGGAATATCAAAAAATTGGGGAATATTTGGCGCACTCTGCAAAAAGCCGACTTTATTTTTTTGAATATTTATCCAGTCAGCGCCTTTATCCCAAGCTTTAGGATAATCCAAAAAACCGGCAAAAAATGCCAGTAAAATTATTATCAGCACTACCCAGCCAGAATTTGATATTCTTGCGCGTTTCTTAGAAAATGAGGCGCCCTGTTTTGGCGCTTCGCTTTTAAATAATAGATTCTTAAGATTCATAAAAAATATTACTGGTATGATACTATATAAAAAAATTTTTGTCAAAAGAAACAGCTCCTAATCATTAGGAGCTGCGGATATGTAATTATTTTATGTCGCGTCTAAAAAATAACTGAAGTGCGGGGAGCCGAATAAGGCATTGACTATAAACGCGTTATGTTGCTCCTGGATCATCTTTGTCTCCTTGTTATTCCCTCCTTTAAACATTCCGTGCATCTCCGCTTCACATCGTCTGCATCGTATCTGACAGTCTAAAATTGTTGCGCCATTACCATTGTGTCCGTTCTTGGGAATGGTATGATGCCCAACTAAATCCCTCTCGTCTATTTCGCAAAAGCACCGTTCACAGAATTTTTTTCCCATTATTTTACTTAATATCTCTATCCTCGTTTCCTTAACCTCTCGCCAAGAAGGTTTAAATTCCATAAATTCCGGCTCCAATTTTCACCACCCCTTTCGAATTATCTATTTATTGAAAGAACGGACCTCCCTAATTATTTTTTCTATAAAATATCCCCCTATTTCCAGATTACTATATTTTTAAAAAGCGTCAACATCTATACTAAGCGCAACAAACCTTATTTTACCTTTTCGTGTCCGATCGGACAATATAAAGTAAACCCCGTTACCATGGACTTACGTCCGTGGCTTTGAGGCAATGCCTTTCGGGTTTCCAACCATTCAGCCACGGGCTTACGCCCGTGGCTGAATGGTAACGGGGTAAAATAAATATTCTAAAAATCAAACAAAAACACCCCGCATAATGCGAGGTGTTTTTAAAGACTAAATTCGTCTTACCATCTCTGACCGCCACCAAAGCCTCTTCCGCCACCGCCACCACGATTGAAATCGCGGCGAGGAGGACGAGCCTCCATTGGGCGAGCTTCGTTAACAGTCAAATTGCGACCTTCAAATTCCTTTCCATTCCACATTTCGATCGCTTTTTCGGCTTCTTCGTCAGTTGCCATTTCCACAAAACCAAAACCTTTTGAGCGGCCCGACATTTTATCTAAGATAATAGTCGCGCTCTCAACGGTGCCAGCTTGCGCAAAAGCATCTTTCAAAGAATCTTCGGTGGTGCTGTATGAAAGACCACCAACGTATAATTTCTTTGCCATTTTGTTGACTAATTTTTACTAATTACTTTGTGTAAGACGACCTGCCCCGCAATTAATGAATTATGCTTCGGGGCCTCTCATTTGAATTCTTATCAAGGCCTTTTTGGCCTTTTATTGCCTTACACTAAAAGCATAAGGGCAAAGAAACTCTTACTGAGAAAACTTACAACAATTTCATTATACTCCTTTATGTATGAGATGTCAAATTTCTATACCCAGCCAGCTCAGCCGGCCCCCATGGCACTTTTTGATCTTATTACTGTGCCCGCAGGGAATTAATATCATCTGGAAGGTGATCAATCCCCTGAAATTCTTTTACGATAATCGATCTTATCCTTTGTTTAATCTCGGGTTTAATAAAAGTTATCGTCATCTCTTTTTCTCCACCTATGCTTTCGCAATCATCTTCAATAAGAATATCTGGAATAATTTTTTCAGCAATATCTTTATACGATTCTCCGTCCTTTCTGAATAATACTTCTCCCTCTGGAAAATTATACTTTCTCAAAACTGATTTATCTTTTTCAATATCGGTTTCCAATTCGTGAGAACTCAGATAAATAATTTCTGCGCCTTGTCGTTTCCAATTATTCGTCTTTTCTACCGCGTCTCCTACGGGAATATAAGATTCGTAATCAAGTACCGATTCTTCTGGTTCTACACTCTGCTGCACTCGTTCTTTCCGCGTCTTTCCTGCCGCGTTCCTGTGCATAATTGTTGTTCCGTGAAGAAAAATCAATATTTTCATAGATTTATCTGCCATGGCACTTTTTAAACTTCTTCCCACTCCCGCACCAACAAGGATCGTTACGGCCTAAAGTTTTATCCCCAGATTTAGACGCCGATGCGCCAGAGGGGCGATTTTCTTTTGCTTGCGCCAGAGGCGCCTCTTGTCTTTGTGATTGCGGCTCTTTGGCAAGCGTGACCTTATAAATGGTTCTAGCCACATTAAATTCTATGGCGACCAATAAATTTTGAAATAGACGATGCCCCTCGTTTTTGTATTCAACTAAAGGGTCTTTCTGGCCATAAGCGCGCAGACGGACCGAGTCGCGCAAATGATCCATATTGTCTAAATGCTCCATCCAAAACGTATCAATTGTTCGCAACATCACCGCTTTTTCGATTTGACGCATAATATTTTCGCCGACCTCTTTTTCTTTTATCTCATAAGCCTGTTTTGCTGATTCAATAAGATATTCCGCTATTTCTTCATTGGCTTTAAACTCTTTTAATTTTTCTTGGGCGTTAATCGGTAAAGGAAAAATAGAATTGGCTGCTTCGTAGATTTCTTTTAAATCGCGCTGGCCGCTTTCGCTCTGAGTGCTAAATTCAACCAAATCGTGAATTTGTTTCTCAATTGCATCTAAGATGTTCTGACGCAAAGTTAAGTCATTGCTAGAGGCTATAGGCTCCAGAGACGGCGAATCAATCTCGCGATCTACTGCTAATGTTTCAGCAGCGGATTCTAGACGGGGTTGCTGCGTTCGTTGCGCTTGACGGTCCTTGCTCGCAGCAACTTCATTTTCGATCTCAATCACCTTTTTTCGCCAACCATAAATCTTTTGTCTCTGCTTATTCATCACATCATCGTATTCTAGAACGTGTTTTCTGGTATCAAAATTAAATCCCTCAATTTTTGCCTGCGCCGCCTCAATGGCGCGCGAAACCATTTTATTTTCTATCGGCATATCTTCGGGTACATTCAAAACTTCCATCATTCTCTTTAGCCTATCTGAACCAAAAATCCGCATCAAATCATCTTCCATGGAAACAAAAAACTGCGAAGAACCCGGGTCGCCTTGACGGCCGGCCCGGCCGCGCAACTGATTATCTATGCGCCGCGCTTCGTGGCGCTCAGTGCCAAGAATATGCAAACCGCCCACCTCCACCACCCCCTCTCCTAGTTTTATATCCACGCCTCGGCCAGCCATATTAGTGGCGACAGTAACCGCGCCTTGTTGCCCGGCATTAGCAATAATCTGAGCTTCTTGTTCGTGGTTCTTGGCGTTTAAAACATTATGCGGAATGCCCGCTTTTTTAAGATGCGCGCTTAAAAGCTCGTTTCTTTCTATAGAAACTGTGCCAACTAAAACCGGCTGGCCGCTTTCGTACCGCTCTTTAATTTCTTTAACCACTGCCTGAAATTTTCCTTGCTCGCTGCGAAAAATCTTATCCGGTAAATCCTGCCTGACCATTGGTTTGTTGGTCGGAATCATAACCACTTCCAGATTGTAAACTTTAGAAAATTCTTCAGCGTTGGTAAAAGCCGTTCCTGTCATGCCAGCCAATTTTTTATACATCCTGAAATAATTCTGGAAAGTTATGGTGGCAAGCGTCCGGCTTTCTTGCTGGACTTTAACGCCTTCTTTGGCTTCAATGGCCTGATGCAAACCCTCTGAATATCGGCGGCCAAACATCAAACGACCTGTAAAATCATCAATAATTACCACTTCCCCGTCTTTGACAACATAGTGGCGGTCTTTTTTAAATAAAGTATGGGCGCGCAGGGCTTGCTCCAAATGATGAACATATCTGATGCCGCCTTCGTTATATATATCCATGCCTAAAATCTTTTCCACTTTTGC
>JACQXN010000017.1 GCA_016208745.1 Candidatus Portnoyibacteriota bacterium
TTGGACTATTTAACATCTTTTCTCGTTCTTTATCTAAAACGCCGGTGATACTAAAACCAACGCCATCAATTTCCTCCTGTCCAATCCCGTCTGTTAAATCGCTGTATAATCTTTTTACTAAATCCAAAAGGCCCTCAAGATTATCCGGCGAATCTTTGACTTGCGACTTGATTATTTTTTTATCTTTGACCAGCGCGGCTTTTGTGCTTGAACCGCCAATGTCAAAACCTAAATAATACATGGTTTCTCTACGGATTACCGATTGTTTACGGATATACGGATTCAATTTATCTTCTGTAAATTGTGATTTTTATCTGTATATCTGTATTAATCCGTATTCTGTAGCGCTTTTACGTATTCCCAATATTCCTCGTGCCCATTTTGTTTTAAATAATTCCACCACTCCACTCCCCATAAATAGTATTCTGAAAAACCGGTTTTTTTAGCGTAGTCAATTGTCTTTTGAAATTCATTTAAACTGAAAAGTTCTATCTGTTCATCTGGCGTCATCTCATAAATTTGTTTTTTGCCCCAGGGCTCGCCTTGCAATTCAATAACGATAAATGGTTTCTCTTGCCCGACAAAAAATCGCGCGATTCTCTCTTTGGCCCGGAAAAATCCAGCTGGAATGGGATATTTATAAGAGCCGACCCAATCGTGCCAAACCCAGCGATACATTGTTGTGCCAAAAATATCCGCTCTTTTAGCCGCTTTAATCCAAATGCTTAGCTCCCCGCTATCTGTTATTATTATAGGCCTTTTATCAAGGACGCGCACTTTTTCAATTTCTTTGTCCAAAAAACTGGAATCATAAGCCGGGCAATCGCCAAATTTTAAAAATGGCTCATTCTCAACCTGCCAGGCAAAAATTGCGGAATTGTTTTTATAGCGATTGATAACCGCTTCAATATATGCTAACCGCTCTGAATTTGCGGCTTCGGTTTCTTGGTTTTTTGACCATTCGGGCACATGGCATTCGGGCCAACGCGGCAGTCTCAAGCCAACGGCTAAAATAATTTTTACATTGCGCTTTGCGGCTTCATTTATCTGCCAATCCAAATCATTAAAATCAAAAGTATCTTTTTGCGGTTCAACTTCCGGCCAATAAGCAACGAGGCGAATTTGCTTAATTTTTAAATCATCTAAAATTTCAGGATACGCTTTCTTCCAGTCTAAGTTTAATTTTTGGGCAAAGGGCTTGGAAAATGTCACTCCCCATTTAATTTCGCGATTAGGATCAGCTGTTTCGCGAGAAAGATAAAAAAGCGCGCCGACGATAATTCCTAGGATTATTAAAAGTGTAAAAAATTTTTTCATATTAACACATTTATCCCCTGAGCGAAGGTCGCCGTAGGCGGCCGCAGTCGAAGGGTTACCATTTTCCCCATTCGCCCCTAATAAGTTTTTCTTTCTTTTCGCGCGTCCAGCCTTTTATTTGTTTTTCACGCCTCCTCGCTTCTTCTAGATTATTAAATTCTTCCAGATAAACAACTTCTTCTGGTTTATGTTGTGATGTAAATTTTGAACCGAGGCCGGATAAATGCTGAATCCAACGAGTGTCTGGTTTCCAAGTTAAACCGGTATAATAGAGTTTATCTCTGCATCTTATTATATATAATATACCATCTCCACTCCATTTGATTAGCCTTCGACTACGCGTCCCGCAAAAGCGGGACGCTGCGCTCAGGCAATAAAATAGCTTCAAGTCGCCAAAATCACCAACCCCGCCCCGATTAATAAAATTGCCAATAATTTCTGGATTATAATTTTTGTTGTTACTTTTTCATGAATAATCTGCGGGAATTTTTTTGAAAGCATCGCCGTTAAAATTAGCAAAAATACATATTGGACCCCCTGCAAGGCGTTAACCAAAGAAACGCTGCCAAGCGAAATAGCAAAGCTAACCATAACTGTTGCCCCGCCAGCCACCGCTTTATTTGAAATTAGAAGCAAGCTCATACCGCCTTTTGACTGCTTGCCGGAGCCAAAAATGGCGTGGCGCAATTCTTGTGGTATCAAGAAAAGCAGAGCTGTCAAAAAACTGCCGATTCTTGTCCAGATAAAACCGCTAATAAAATCCTGATGCATAAAGACATATTTTGTTAAAACCAGCGAAATTGCCGTTAAGATAACCGCTATAATAATAAACCTGAATCTTTTTTCTTTTTTTCTCTGCGGCTCTTTTTTAAACGAAACCAGAAAACCGCCAGCAACTAAAAGCAGAAAGGCTAAAATTTGCGTTGTTGACAGCCGTTCGCCCAGAAATAAAAATGATAAACCCAAAACCACAATCGGCGTTAGCCCCCCAAAAGTTAGGAAAACTCTCGAGGCCGAACCAATATCAACCGCCTCAAAAAGATACCAAAGACCAATCAAAAATGTCGCGCCAGCCAAAAGAGCGATTAGAACTTGCCCCAGCCCTGGCCAATAAAAGCCGAATGGCGCTAGAACAAAAGCAAAAATACTTAAAAAACCGATATAGAAAGTATAAACTGCCGGTCGGGTTGTCGCCCGCTGGCTCAATAAAAATTTATCAACCACCGATACGGCAGCGTTTAAAAAATAACCAAAAATGGCAAATAAAAACCAAGTCATAGGAAATTAATACAGAAACTTATTAAAAAATATATGCTTTAATCTGTTTAATAACAGAATTATAAATCCTCTATTTTTAAAATGTTTTTCAAAAAAATATTTATCAGAAGCGTCAAAGAATTCGCTTTTTGCCGCGACCACAGAACCAAAATGGAAAACCTTTATCTGCGGGTTATAAAAAATCCTAAACCCTTCTTGTTTAATCCTCAAACACAGGTCTTCCTCTTCTTTATAGAGAAAAAACCCTTCATCAAAACCGCCAACTTTATTAAAAACATCTCTAGATACTAATAAAAAGGCGCCAGAAACCCAAGCGACTTCACTTATAGTATTAATATTCCTCCAATGGCTACCGCCAAATTTTTCGGAAAACCAGCCCCAAATCCCATTTAATTCTCCGTGATCCCAATGCTGACTCCCCTTATCATCAAGTAATTTCGGACCCACAACAGCAACTCTATTATCGCTCTCTTTTTCTATAAAATTATACAATCTTTTAATGGTTAATGGCTCTATGAATTTCAAATCTGGGTTAAGAATTAAAATATGTTTGCTTTCGTTTCTTTTTGCTAAAAAATTATGTCCCGCTCCAAAACCAAGATTTTTTTCGGATTTATAGAGTTCTAGGATATCCGCGTGTTCATTAGCTAAATCGCTTAAATCATCCCTTGAGTCATTATCTAAAACATGAATCTTATAGGAAATGACGCATCCCTTTAAGCCATTAATAATATCATTAATGCAGTTAATAAGGTATTTTTTGGTATTATAATTAACAATCTGTATTGCTATATCGTTCATTATTAATTGTCGATTGAATTATTTTTGCAAATTTTTGCGTATTCCAAAGCGCTTGGTCTAATTTTGCGTTCTAGAGTTTTATAATCAACTTCTATTAGCCCAAACCGCGGCCAGAAACCATCGCTCCATTCAAAATTATCCATAAAAGACCAATAAAAATGTCCCTTAATATCAACCCCCTCTTCTATCGCCTTATGAATCCAGCGACAATATTCTTTAATATACATCACTCTCTTTTCATCTTTGGCATCGGCGATGCCGTTTTCGGTTATAAAAACTGGCTTATCGTATTTTTTTAAAATCTTTAACATCTCATAAATCCCTTGCGGGTAAATCTCCCATCCCATATCGCTTACCCCTAGTTTATTTTCGTTATACTGAAACCATTTCCAAGAAATAAAAGGATTGAGACGAATACGCGAATGAAAATAATAATTTAAACCGATAAAGTCGGTGTTTCTTATAACCATTGGAACAAATTGCTTATTCCGATACCAGTTTAAAATCCTTTTAGCGAGTAAATTATGCGGCCAACGATTGTATGATTCAAAAAATACCAGACTTTCGGCAAACCCAACTATAGCTTTATCGCCGATAATTTTATGAATTAATTGATAAGCGTTATTATGCGTTCGCGCAAGCACCTTTAAAGCCTTAAAAGCCTTAAAAATATTTCTTTCTTGAGGAATCCTTATCGCCTGTATATATCCGTGCCGAACAACCGTCTCCGGTTCGTTAAATGTAATCCAAAAGCTAATTTCATTTTTAAATTCCGAGACTATTTTTTGAACAAAATTTAAAAATGACTTCTCTGCTTCAGGATGCAGCCAACCGCCCCGTTTTGTAAACCAAGAAGGATGCGTATAATGCCATAATGTCACAAACGGCTCAATGCCGCGCGATTTTAAAGCTTGAATTACTTTGCGGTAGTGCTCAATTTCCGCTTCGTCAAATTTCCCTTCTTCTGGCTCAATGCGGCTCCATTCAATTGAAAAACGATGGGCATTTTGACCCAGTTGCTTGGCAATATCAAAATCCTGCTCATAGCGATTGTAATGGTCGCAGGCGCGGCCGGAAATATAATTTTCCGGTTGGAGAGGATTTGGGTAATTTCTTAGAATATAATCCGGCCATTTCTTGCTATCGGCTATGTGCGATAAGCTATTGGCCATTTTCTTCTCCCACTCTGTCCAATCGTTTAAATTTCCTCCTTCAACCTGATGAGCCGAAGTGGCCGAACCCCATAAAAATCCGTTGGGAAATTTTAGTTCCATATATTAATTATAAACTAAAATACAGCTTAAGGTTAATTTTTTATCCCCACACCTTTCCGGCTATTTTTTTAAACCCTGCTATGGGGCTCATTAGTATAATAAATCATCTTAGCGAAGTCAGATGTATAGCTATAAGGTATGAGGATCTATTCACAGGCATCATATAAATAAAATTGTGGATAACCTCACTTGTTGCTTTTCCCTGCTATGCGATAATAAAGGTAGCTAGATTGCAAATAAAAATTAAACTAAAACTAAATAAAAAAATAATGTAGAATAAACAACGCGAATCAGAAAGATTTTCTGTTTTTGCGTAGTTTGTTATACGCAATATAATATATGAAAAAGTTCTCAGAATCTCAGTGGTTTCTTCCGATAATAGCGGCAGCCCTTTCAATGGCTTTCTCAATTGTCGGATTAACCCAAGCCACCACTATTGGCACCAACATTGATACTGGCGGCGAGCTAACTGTCAGCGGCGTAATCAATGCTACAAGCACTCTGCGCCTAGATGGAGCTGCCACCTTTAATGGAGCCGTAACCTTGGGCGATGCTTATGCTGACACATTAACCTTAACCGGAAGAATCGGTAGCGCGGTTTATGCTTCAAGCACCCTTCAGGCAACAGGCGCGGCCAGATTATACAGCACCCTCCGGATAGATGGCACAACAACATTTGCTGGCGAGACTAGCCTAACCGCCACCTCCACGGCGACCGCTATCTTTATTCCTGCTAGCTACGCCACTCTCGGAGCTACCCCAAACTGCAGCGCGACCTCTGGCGCCACTGGCGGCATAATTTATAACTCAACTGGCAATTGGCTGTGCGTTTGCGATGGCACTTCTTGGAAAGTTGCTTCTTCTTCAACAGATGTTTGTTTTCATTAAACACGGCTAATCGGATAAGCTAAAAACCTATGCCCAGTAATACAACTTCCAGTAAATTTTTATAAATTTATAGAGAAGCACACATCTGGGCTTACGACTTTCAGAGGTATAAGCGTCGAATGTAAAAATCGGAGCCTGACTCTGGAAGTCGATATACCGGGTATGAAAAAAAATATTATCTTTATCCTCCTGGGTTTTGTTCTCTCTGCCACGGCCGCTTTTGCCGCTTATAATAGCTTTATTGCCAATGGCGATATTACAGTGCAAAACGTACAAGGAGACGGGCTGACAGCAGATTTCAAAATTTTTAATGGATCAACCGCAGAAAGCTGGACTATCAATAGTTCCGGGCGATTTTCGGTTAGTATATTAGATGGCTCGTCTTTTATGACCGGCTCGGCTGATTCAGATGTGAAGGCCATTGTTTATGGCACAGGCGAAGGCGCAGACTCTTGCGCAGAAAACGCAACCCCGGGCACTACATATATAACTCTGGAAACTGCTGGGGGCTATACCATTACGCCAAAAAGCAGTGCTTGTTGTGCAACGGTCGCCCACGCCTTAACTTATCACGAATATCCAAGCTGCGGCGCGGCCACTTGCGAAACTGGTTACTATGTTAACGGTGGAGTGTGCTACACCATAAGCGGTGGTGGTGGAGGCGGAGGCGGAAGCATCGCTCCAACACCGACAACAACAACATATCCTAACGGCACCCTGCTTCGGGCAAATAATTCCGATAAAGTTTATTTAATTGACGCTGGCCAAAAACGCTGGATACCAACAGGTGAAATTTTTACTGGCAATGGTTATTCCTGGTCAAGCATTAAGGTTGTTGAGCCAAGCGTGGTTTCTCAATATACCGAAGGCGTAAATGTTCAAATGGCAACGCAAGCCGATCAAACCTCAATTCCTGAAGGCGCTATCATTCGCGCCAATGGCGACATAGATGTCTATATTGTAAAATATGTAGGCGCCAAAAAGTTTAAACGGCTTGTCTTAAGCCCTTCTGTGTTTAATAGCTACGGCCACCTCAAATGGAGTGACATTAAAGACATTGATAAATCAGTCGCTGATTCATTTGTTGTTTCCGACCTTGTCCGGGCCGTTAATGATTCAAAGGTTTACAAACTTTATCCCTCTGGCGACACCGGAGAAAAACGCTGGGTTAAAACCGCCAATGTTTTCACGCAAATGAACCTTGATTGGGATTCAATCTATGAAATAAACCAAACCGACAGAAATTCATATAATGACGCTTCTGCATTAGAATAATGGATTCCTACACGAAAAACACAAAAACACCCCGCAAAATGCGGGGTGTTTTTAATTAATTTGAATTACAAAATTCGTTTTTCCCTCCCCTCAGACTTGCCCCGTTAACCGGGGCGAAGGAGGGGTAGGATGGGGTGTTGATTTTATGTTTAACACCACCCCCTCTTAATCTCCCCCTCAACTGAGGGGGAGAGGCAAAATGGGAGTTTCGTAATTAAGGATGTTTAATCTATTTATTATCTTCTCTTTTAACAACCGTATAAACTCCGTCTTTATGCGTCACCGAATAATTCTTTCCTAGCTGCGTCTCAAACTGCGCCTCGCCACGCCTTTTAGCCTCGCTGAACAAAACTTTCGCCTCTTCTGGATCGATCTTCTTGCTTATATACTCGTAACCCTTCTTGTCTTTATCGTCATATTTTGTTATATGACCATGAAAATCTGTTTTTGACATAGGTTTGATTATTAATAATTATAAGATTTCACAAATTATTATTTATCTTCCGGTCTAGAACCTACTCAGAGAAAAACCTAGAGCAATCTTAAAGCTATTTTACTGGCTCTCCCTCGAGCGAATCGTTAGAGTACTCGCGGTAGCCCTGATTAACGGCGTGCTACTATCAGTGGTAGTCGGTTCTACCCTCGTGTACATAATCGGATCAAAAAACTCGACATCCTTAGATTCTAATGAAAAAGCGAAGTCTTTATTTAGAGCGGCTTCATTAATATCTACTAATAATTTAATTGTTCTGGTACCTGTATCAAATTGTTTCGGCGTATCCGTAAGATCAAACTCGATAGCATCTAACTCCATCTTATTAACTGAGCTTCCAACTTGAACTCCATCTACAAAAAGGCGAAAATTATATAAATCGCCTGGGTTTATATTTCCAATTTGCCTAAAGACAATTTTTTCAAGGTTTACTTTTCTGTTATTTATAGTAACGGAATTGCGCCACGCCTCAAAGTTGTTTTGTGGAAAGACTACGCTATTTGAAGTCGGATATGTAGTGGTGGCGAATATAACCTCAGCTTCCATGAAATTAATGACGCCGAGCTTCTTTGTATAACGCAAGACTGCCTGTAACGCACTGGCTCTCGCTTCAAGATTTTTGCTCCGACTTTTAAGACGTAAGTTCTCTCCATATAAAGTCTCGGCATACGACCTAATATCCTCTAAGCTAAGCTCTTGAAGCTTACGAGCCTCTTCCTCGCGTTTCTGCTCCTGCATCATCTTTTCGGCTTCTTCTTTTATCACTTCTTCTGGATTTCGCAATATGCCTGCAAATCCAAAAAGATTAAATTTTCTCAAAGATAAGAAGGTGTAATTAAATACCTTACGAAAAGTCAGCAATAAAAAAAGTATCGTTAACGGCCAGATCAAGACCGTTAATATTTCTTTAAAGTCTCCGTATGTTTCCAATTGCCTTGCCCAATGTATAGCTAGCGGTAGAATTAAAAGGAGAGTCGCAAAGCCGATAATTGGAAGGGTGGGCGATATAATGCCTAGAAAATTTTTAATTTTTTTCATTGCGGTACTAAAAAGTAGAATGCCATTTATTGAATCTTCTAAATAGTGACTCATAATAAGGGCTCACCAGCGTGGACGATGTTCGAACTCATTTTATAAAAAGCTCTTCAACAATCCACGTAATTCATTGATACTAGTTAAACATGAGTCTTGAAACTTAAATGATTTATATTGTTCTTCTTTACCGGTTATACTTTGCCCGTTTATTCTAATCACCGTATGACGCTTACTATAATTAAAGGCAGTTAAAATAATCTTCGGACCAGAAAATAAATTATCATAAATATGAATATCGCGTCCCTTCACCGCTCCCTCTATATGATTTACATCCCAATCTGGTCTCAAAATCAAAAATTTAAAATAGAAGTCGGAAAATTTAGGTGGGTTTGAGCTAAAATTTAAATTAAAATCTTTCGCAAGATTTTTCATCATTATTTCCCGAATCTTATAACGGGTCGGCGCAATAGAAAAAATGACAAAAATTATTATTATTGCTATTAGCGCTTGCTCCATAATTTTTCTTTTTAGTTTTTATCGGCTCCGGGACAGGGATTCCCGCCAGAGGCGGGCAGGCGAATCCCAATTTCCACGTCTCCCGCCCATAGCTGCCGGGCCTGGACTCGAACCAGGATTAACAGATCCAGAGTCTGTCGTCCTACCATTAGACGACCCGGCAGCTATGGGCGGGACTGCGCCGCGTGGCGTCCGCCGGGAGGACTTACGCTCTCAAATATCTCCTAATCGCTATTGCGCTGCTAATACAACCAAGCGCCACGCCAACAATAATTAAAAGCGCGATGATTTGCCAGATATTGGCCTCAAAAAAATACAGTAAATCAACTTCCGGCAAGAAAGAAGTTATTTTTGGCGAAACAAGGTAAAGAAGCGGATAAGAAATTATTAAAGAAGCCAAAGCCGCTAAAAGGCCGTAAATCACGCCTTCAACTAAAAATGGCCCCCTGATATACCAATTTCCAGCGCCAACCAACCGCATAACCGAAATTTCGTCCTTCCAGTTATACATTGTTAACCTGATAGTGTTAAATGTTACAAAAATAGCCATCAAAGCCAGAATCAGGCTAGCCGCGATGCCGCCTGTTCCGATATTGGCGGCCAAGCTGGAAACTCTCTCAATCACTTCTTTGTTTTGGTGATAATTAATTTTATCAACCATTGATTTATATTCATCCTTCTCCAAGAAGCTAACGATGCCTTGATATTGGGAAGCCGTATGTGATTTTATATTTAAACTTGCCTGAAGCGGATTGTCGTTTAGCTCGGCAATGCTTTGCATCAATATTTCGTTATCGTCATGCTTTTCTCTAAAGCTTTCTAGAGCGTCCTCTCGAGAAATATAATTAACCGCTTCAACTTCGGGCAAGTCAACCAGATGTTTGCGTAAGTCCAAAATATCATCTTCTGGCGTTTGGGTATGAAAATAGGCGCTGATATCAACTTTGTTTTGTAAATTTGCGACGACTGACTGAGAAACCACATTTAAAAGCACTAAAGCCGTGATAACGGATAAGGTTAAGAATATTACCGAAATCGTGGCAATTGAAAGCCATGAATTTCGCCAGAAATTCTGAAAGCCGGTTTTTAAAATACGGATTAGATTGGTTTTAAACATAGACCTAGAAAATTTCTAATTAACCTAAATTCTAATTGATCTAAATAATTTCCAATACCCAATATCCAATTTCCAATGAAATGTCTAATGCCTAAATGTCCAATATTTTATTTTTTTGACATTGGGCATTGGGATTTTTATTAGAAATTAGGGATTAGGAATTAGGAATTTTAAAGTATGTATCTTCCTTTCTCTTCGTCTCTTATCAACTTCCCTTTGTCTAAAGTTATCACCCTTCGGCCAAGATTGTTTATCACTTCGCGGTTATGAGTGGCTAAAATTATTGTTGTTCCAAGTTCGTTAATTTTTAATAACAGCTTAACAATATCCCAGGTGTTTAACAAATCCAGATTGCCTGTCGGCTCATCAGCTAAAATAACCGAGGGCCGATGAATTAAGGCGCGAGCTATGGCCACGCGCTGTTTTTCACCGCCAGAAAGATGATTAGGAAAATATTCAGCTTTATCGGCCAAACCGACAACGTCTAAAACTTGCGGCACATCCTGTTTTATCTCATCATTGGTGCCGCCAACCACCTCCATGGCAAAAGCCACGTTCTCATAGATGGTTCTATTGGCTAATAACCTAAAATCCTGAAAAACCATTCCGATTTTTCTTCTGATGGCCGGCAAGTCTTTAGGCTTAACCAAACTAAGATTCTGTTTATCTAAAAACACTTTTCCTTGCGTTGGTTTCTCTTCGCAGATTAGAAGCTTAAGCAGGGTTGATTTTCCCGCGCCAGAAGGCCCGGCTAAAGAAATGAATTCTTTTGCCTTAATGCGCAAATTGATATCTTCTAAAGCCGCGCAGTTGCCGTTATAAATTTTTGAAACACTGTCAAAGTGAATCATGCCAATGTTGTTAAAATTTTCAAGCTCAATGCGTAGAAAATTTTGCTACAACATTGAGCACCCCGTTAGATAAAGACTAAGTTTTTTATGTTAATCTTCCTTGATTTTATATTTGAACTCTTTATCTTAAAAGATAGTTAGCCCTTATCTAACGGGGTAGAGGTTTTGTTACAAAAATTCCTACGGCTTCGCCTTGTAATTTTTGACAAAACTCTCTATAAATTCATCTAATCCCCCGTCTAAAACTCTTTCTGGCTGACGGCTTTCAATCTCTGTTCTGTGATCTTTAACCATTTTATACGGATGCAAGACATAAGAACGGATTTGCGCGCCCCATTCAGCTGTTCCCTCGCTTATTTTTACGTTTGAACGGATTTTTTGCTTCTCTTTTTCCTGCTTTTTTAATTCCAGCTGATAGAGCTTGCTATAAAGAATCTTCATTGCCTGCTCTTTGTTGGCTGCTTGTGAACGCTCGCTTTGGCAGGCAACCGCAATGCCGGTCGGCTCATGAGTTAAACGAACAGCTGATTCTGTTTTATTGACATATTGTCCGCCCGGGCCAGAAGAACGAAAAGTGTCAACTCTTAAATCTTTTGGGTCAATTGAGATTTCGGGCGCTTTATCAAATTCAGGCAGAACTTCGACCAAGGCAAAAGAGGTATGGCGTAAATTATTAGCATTAAATGGCGATAAACGAACCAGCCTATGAACGCCCGCCTCGCCTTTTAAATATCCATAGGCATACTGGCCTTTAACTTCTATGGTCACGTTTTTTATACCCGCTTCCTGGCCGGCGTGAATATGTAAAACTTTAGCCAAAAAATTATGCGATTCAGCATAACGAAGATACATCCGCAAAAGCATTTCAGCCCAGTCCTGCGCTTCGGTCCCGCCCGCGCCGCTATAAATTGATAAAAGAGCACTGCCTGAATCGTATTTTTCGGGGAGAAAAGTGGCCAACTCTTCTCTGCTAACTATTTTTTCTAGTTCCAGGTATTTTTTTTCAATTTCTTTTTCTAGGTTCTGCTCCCCCCTTTTTAAAGGGGGGGTGAGGGGGATTTTCTCTTTAGATTCTTCGGTTTCCACTAACTCCGCCAACTCCGCTAAATCATTTAATTCCTTATCTATTTTTTCCCATCTCTCCCTTTCTTCTTTCAGAATGTTGACTTCCTGCGAGGCCTCTTTAGCTTTTTCTTGGTCTTGCCAAAAGTCTGGCTGCCCCATTAGACTCTCCAATTCCTTAATTTTACTCTCTTTTGACGTCAAATCAAAGAAAGTCCGCGATCTTTTGGAGGCGGTTTTTTAAATCTTCTAGTTTCTTTGGCAAATTCTCTATCATATTACGCCCTAATTATATGATATCGGGCTAAAAAATACAACAAAGAAAAACTCCCCAAATAATATCCGGGGAGCTAATAGAAAATCAGAAATGGCGCGCTAGTCCAGTGAGTTAGCGAACGCGCAACGAGAATTCCAGGCTTCTATATGACCATCGAAGGTACTTTTTTCCATCGTGACTACTTTGAAAAAATTAAAGTCTTTTCGTCTTAAATCCTGGCCCTCACAAAGACTCCGGAAAAGATCTTTTAAAAATGGCCCGGGCAAATCTGATCCCTTGCCGTCTTCAAGAAGGATAATCAATTCAATCGGCCCTGCTTTGGGAAATTTGAATGCAATCTTACCGGCTAGACCGTGTTTTTCCGCAATTTTTACGCATAGATTTCTGGTTAGTCCTCCTGATAATTCCAATTCGTACTCTTCTTTCAGCTTCTTCTCTTCTGCTTTTAGCCTTCTTTCTTCTGCCGCCTGTCTTGCCGCCGATAGCACTATTTTTAAAAAACCCATCTCGTTACCTCCTTTTTTTAATTGTATTATATCTCGGGACAAACAAAATACAAGAGCCAACGGTCGGAATTTCACCCCGCTAGATTAGATTATCTAACGGGACAAACCGACGACTCGTTGTCGCAAAATGATAAGCTACTTCATCCCGCCAGAGCCGGAGGTGAGATTCGAACTCACGACCTATGCTTTACGAAATCCGCCAATTATGAGCCGGGAAGAGGATTTGAACCTCCAACCTATGGTTTACGATACCATTGCTCTACCATTGAGCTATCCCGGCGGATCTACCGACTGTCAGCCAAAGGCTGATCCGCCTCTGGCGGAAGCTTACGCTGACGAAACTAAATAATCACCTGTATTAAAAACACAATTATCGTCAAAATTAAGAGATAGCCAACCGTATAAGATAGCAATTTCACGGCGTCTGATTTTGAACCGCCCAAATACAAAAAAACTGGCCGGCCAAGAACTAAGGCACCAACAATTGTCGCTGATAAAACAAACAAAAGCAATAGAGCCACCGGTCCTAAAAAATTATTCATCTTGCCAAAGATTTTTTCGCCATTAAACATAATCCAGGCGACTATTAAAATGTAAACAAACGCGCCAAGAGAATTTATTGCCCCCCAAAGCGCAAGTTTTGAGTTTTTCATAGATTTTTATTTAAAAATTATAGAGCGGGATACCAGAATCGGACTGGCGGCTCTTCCTTGGGAAGGAAGCGTATTGCCACTATACTAATCCCGCATTTTTTACTGAAATGAATTTTTTATCGCGCCTGTGAAAAATTTTTTATTTCCTCTCTTGTCTGGCAAAAATTTCGATTTTTAATTCCGTCTTGCATCTGAAAATTTTGCCAGAAAATAGGGACGAGCGAGTCCTAAGAAAATCGTCGACCGACCCGCCCAAGGCGGGGAGTTTAGGAGACGATTTTCTAGATGAGCGAGCCCATATTTTCTCAAAATTTTCAGTGCAAAGCGCTTTTTCCGCCGCTTTTTGGCGCCAAAAAAGCGGCTTTGGGTTACCGCCAAATGGCGGCATTATCTAAAAAAATACTTAAACCACTTAACTATATTTAATTCTTTTTTCGTCTCTGATTCTGTCTGCGATAAGTTTTTAGACTGATTTCTTTGCGCTTGCGCCAAATCCTGCGGGGAAATGGCGTCGCCTAAGGTTGTGGTTGCGTCTTTTAGCGGTTCAATTATCACCACTTCTTCGCCTTCTTTTCTTAAATTAAGTTTTTCCCGCGCTTCTTTTTCCAAAAAACTTTGACTGCCAAAATATTCCAGCAATTTTGAAATTTCCTGATTATTCTCTTGCGACTGCTCAATCTGCGCCTTTAGACTCTGTGTTTCTTTATTAAGTTCGTATTTTTTATAAAACACATTAACCAGATTAACAATCAACCAGATAAAACCAAGCAACAGCAAAAAAAGCGTGATTTTTGAACTTAAAATCTTCTTGATATTCCCTTCTTGGTCTGGCATATGATATGATTAATCTATTATGAAAAAATCTTTTGTTAAAACAATTTGGATAATTCTTATCAGCTTAGTTGTACTAAGCATGGTCTTTTTAACCCTCGCCCCGTTATTTGGATAATAATACAGAACGGCTCTATTTGGCAAAAATCTCAATCAAGCGTGCTTGATTTTTAATTTATCCTCGCATCTGAAAATTTTGACTTCTTTTCTTCTTGCCTGACAAAAATTTCGATTTTTAATTCCGTCTTGCATCTGAAATTTTTAACTCTTGATTTATTCTTGCATCGAAAAATTTTGTAAGAAAATTGAGATGAGCGAGGCGTAAAAAATTGGCGACGGAGGAGTGAAGCGACGAGTTTAGGAGCTAATTTTTAGATGAGCGAATCCCTGCCTGGCGGCAGACAGGCAATTTTTTCAAAATTTTATCGCTGCAAGTAATCTTTTGGTTGCTTTTCTGTTAGCAGAAAAGCAACAAGAAAAAATTATTTCTTCAAAATCTCCAGAAAAACATTCTGAGGGATTTTTATTTTCCCAATAGATTTCATCTTTTTTTTGCCCCGCTTCTGCTTTTCCAATAGTTTCCTTTTGCGAGAATAATCTCCGCCGTAAAGATAGCCGGTCACATCTTTCCGCATCGCCGCGATAGTTTCGCGCGCGATGATTTTGCCGCCAAGAGCGGCCTGCAAACTCACAGCAAACATTTGTTTGGGCAAAACTTCCTTTAACTTACTAACTAGAGCCCTGCCTTCTTGAAAAACTCTTTCTCTTGGGACAATACGGCTTAAAGAAGACTCCTTATCACCAGCCACTAAAACATCCATCTTAACCAAATCGGCGCTGCGCCATTCCAAGATCTCATAGCTCATGGAAGCATAACCGGAACTGACGGATTTTAAACGATCGTAAAAATCAACTATAATCTCGCGCAAAGGCGCTTCGCAAGAGAAAATGAATCGCTCGCTACCAAGATATTGAGTGTTTTTATAAACCCCGCCAGAAGACTGAACTAGTTTCATTATTGCGCCAAGATAAACATTGGGACAAATAATTTCCAATTTAATCCACGGCTCTTTAATCTGCTCCAGCCGGCTTGGGTCTGGCATCTCTTCAGCTGAATAAATTGTTTTTTCTTTATGCCCTGATTTTTCAATAATTTGATAAGCAACGCTTGGCGTTGTGACGATAAGATCAAGACCATATTCCCTTTTTAGTCTTTCACTGATAATTTCCAGATGCAGCATTCCCAAAAACCCGCATTTAAATCCGCGGCCTAACGCTTCTGAAGACTCGGGCTCAAAAACAAGCGCGGCATCATTTAGTTTTAATTTATTTAACGAGTCTTTTAAGTGGTCGTATTCTGCATCAGCTGAAGGATAAAAGCTGGCAAAAACCATCGGCCTTGGCTCCTTATAACCAGCCAGTGGATTTCTGGCTTGATGATGAAAATTAGTTATTGTGTCGCCAACGCGGCATAAACTTACATCTTTAAAACCAGTAGCAATATAGCCAATGTCGCCAGCGCCAAGCTCGTTTCTTTGCGTTAAAGCCGGCTTAAATATTCCGACTTCCAAAACTTCAGATTGAGCGTGCGAACCTATTAAAAATATTTTTTCACCAGCCTTAATCTGGCCGTCAACAATTCTGACATAAGCCAAAACGCCTTTATAGGCATCGTAAACTGAATCAAAAATCAAAGCGCGCAATGGCTGGTTTATATTAACTTGGGGCGCTGGAATTTTTTGAATGACCGCCTGCAATAATTCTTCAACTCCTTTTCCTTCTTTGGCGGAAATTTTATAGATCTCCGCGTTAGAATCTCCTAATATCTCTCTTATCTGCTCTTCCGCTTCTTTGACTCTGGCGCCCGGCAAATCAATTTTATTAATCGCTGGGATAATTTTTAAATTTTGCTCTTTGGCTAAATATAAATTAGCTAGAGTCTGTGCTTGCACGCCTTTGGTCGCGTCAACCAGTAATATCGCGCCCTCAACCGCAGCCAACGAACGGGAAACCTCGTAAGAAAAATCTACATGGCCGGGGGTGTCTATTAAATTTAAAGTGTAAAAATCAAAATTTAAAATTTTGGTATCCCGCTCCGCGGGATTTATTTTTAATTTTTCATTGTCATTTTGATTTTTGCCCGCCCCGCTTCGCTTGGCGAGGCCGGGGATATTTACATTTTGCATTTTATACGCCATCCTAACCGGCTGCAATTTTATCGTTATCCCTTTTTCTCTTTCCAAATCCATCTGATCCAAATACTGCTCTCGCATTTTTCTTTTCTCAACCGCGCCGGTCAATTCCAAAAGCCGGTCCGCTAAAGTGGATTTTCCGTGGTCAATATGAGCCAAAATTGCAAAATTCCTAATGTTCTTTAGCTCGGTCATATAAATTTTTTATACATTTATTGAGATGCTCTAATCTTTTTCTATGTTTTAACAGAGGCCTAATAATACCGAATAATTTAGCAAGAGAGCTTTTATCACTTACCCTTAATCTCCATAAATCACCGTTATACTTATAATGGTGCTTTTTGTTATAAATCTGCCCCTTGCTACCGATTTTAATAGGAAATGGGCAACTAACATCATTCTTTAACAACCAGTTGTAAATCCAAAATATAATGTTTCTATCGTAAGAATCGATCTTAAATCTTGCCCTGCCGTCATACACTCCTATATTTCCTTCTGCATCGATATATCCAGCAGCAAAACTATTGGCACATTCCTTATTTCTAGTGATCCAACCAGCCACAGAGTCTATTTTCGGCAATAAAAATGAAAAGCTTTTATCTAAAAAACAATTTATATGTAGACTCATTTTGCCTCCGATTGTAACTTGTCCATACTTCACAAACAAATTTTTTATTAAATCTGCCTGCTCCTTTCTGGTTGTGTGACATCTTACAACAATTACATCCGAATGACTGACGGTTTGATATACATTCAAATCACCTAATCTAAAACCAATCATATAAGCCTCTTCTTTGCAACTACCAGAAAAACTTTTTTTCTGGTATTTACTCTGTATTATCGAGCGAGAAAGAGGCTTCATTCCAAATTCTCTCATTCGATTTAAAATCGTCTTGAAGCTACAATCGTAAATTCTACCTATTTCATATTTGGATTTATTCTGCTTATAATACAATCTTGATAGATCTTTTTTTGGAATTAATATCTTTGCCATATAATCAAGTATGGCATGATTCTAAGAAATGCGCAACAATGCAAAAGTTTCTGATATTGTTCATAAGAAATTATTCCAGCGGACTCTTAATATTTTTTAAGTTCGGATTGGTGACTTTCGTATAAAGCTGGGTCGTCCTTATATTGGCGTGCCCCAAAAGCTCCTGTACATATCGAATATCCACGCCGTTTTCCAAAAGATGGGTGGCAAATGAATGGCGAAGAGAATGAAAAGTAGCGTCTTTTTGAATTTTAGCATTATTTTTGGCGTTTTCAAAAATTTTCTGAGCGGTTCTTTCTGTTAGTTTCCCGCCTCGTTCACTGGAAAAAACAAAATCATCTTTATCGCGCAGCGCGGCAATCTCCCGCAAATCATGCTTTAGTTTTTCCGGAAATATTGTAATCCGATCCTTGCTTCCTTTCGCCCTTTTAATATGAATCGTCAATTCGTCCAAATCAATGTCTTTTATTTTTAAGTTTATTGCTTCGCTTACGCGTAGACCGGCTCCATATGAAAGAGAAATTAGTAATTTGTGTTTAGGATTTTTTATTGAATCAATTATTCTTTCAAGTTCAATTCTGGAAAGCACCACCGGCAATTTACTCGCGGTCTTAGCAAATTTTATATCAACAGCAATCTGACTTTTCATTATTTCGCGATAAAAATATTTTATTGCTTGGAGATGCAGATTGATTGTTTGCGATGATTTTCCCCCGTCCTGCATTCCTAGAAGATAATTTTTTATTAAACTGGCATCCGGCTCTTTTTTGATGTTTTTAATGTGGTGAAAATAATTTTTCAGGCAAAACAAATAACTTTCAACGGTCCTAGGACTGAAATTGCGCAATTTTAGCTCATTCTCAATTTTTTTAATCAGTTCTTCCAAGCGCATACAAAAGATGCTATTATAAAAATATAAATGGATTTTTTTAATAATACCACACTTCGCATAATATACAAATTTTAAAAACTATCAATCTTTTTATTCGCATAAAAACGAGTTATCGGAAATATTGCTCTTTAAAAACAAATACTTTTAGAGAATTGAAACTATCAACAAAAGGAGGTTCCCTATGCATAGCATTAAACAATTATTGGACATGATAGCAACTGAAGCTCTTTCGTCGGACACTCATCAATGCCATAGTTGCGGGCGCACTTTTTCACCCAATGAAGACGGCTGTCCATTCTGCGGTACAAACGCGCCCGTTTCACTAATTCCCGAACTGCAGAAAAAAAACGAGCATGAAGTGGAAAACGATTGATTCAATTCATTTTCTCTCATGGGGAAGTCAAAAAATGATTTCCCCAATTCTCTAAAAGTATTTGTTTTGCTGGTTTATCAGCCAGCAGGCTATCGCCTAAAGAGCAATACATCCGATAACACGGCATATCCGGCTCGGACTTTTACGAAAGTCCCCGCGCAAATTGCCTTTTCGCTCCAGTGGTCGGTTAACGCCATATTATACCACTTACGCTTCAAGGCAACTTCGTATATTCGGATACGTTATACGCATAATAAAAAACGGCTAGAAACTATAGCCGTTTTTATTTTCCAGTTTTTTTCCAAAAATCTACATCTCCTCTGTCTCGCTAATTCCCAAAAACTTCACTGATTGCCACATTTTTCTTTTGACCGCAGCAACCAGACTAATCATTTCTTCAGATTTTAGAAGCAGCGAGATTGAAACAAAAATAACGCCGGCAAAAAATGTGGCAAAAATAAGTTGCAGTAAGATTCCCAAAAAAGTGAGGGTATTTAAAAACGGCTCAATAAAATAAAGACAGGCATAGCCGACAACGCCGGCGGCCAGACCAGCTAAAAGATATTTTAAAAAAGCGACAAAAATTTTTCCAAAATCAAGCGAGCCATAATATTTTCTTAAAATTATAAAAAGAGTTGCCGCGTAGAAAAAAGAGGCCAAGGAAAAACCAAATGGCAAAGCTAAAATTCTAACATCGGATAGCCCATCCAGTTTCAGAAAAGAAATCAGGCTTTGCGTGAAAACTTCATCGCGGCTTAATAAGTTTAAAAAAAGATATGTCGACCCGATATTAACCACGATTGAAACTAGACTTATTATCAAAGGAATAACTGTGTTTTTTAAAGCAAAAAATGCCCGCGAAAGCAAGGGGGCGATTCCTTGAAAAATAAAACTTGAAGCAAAAACTGCTAAAGTGGCAGCCGCCAGCCGCGTTTCATCCCAACTTAGGTTTCTGGCTCCGATAATCAAACGCACAATCTGCGCTCTAAAAACAAAAGTTAAGATTGCCAGGGGCACAAGGAAAAACAGAATTTGGCGCGCGGTATAGGAAAAATCTTTTTTAAATTCTTCTTTATCGTCTCTGGCCGCCGAATGGCTAAGGCTGGGAAAAACAGAGACCACAAAAGAAACCGCAAAAACTCCGATTGGCACATATTCAATATTTAAAACCAGATTAAAAAGCGCCACACTTCCAATCATTAGCGTTGAACCAATGATTGTGCCGACCAGCTGACTAATTTGCGCTGTGTCAATCCCGATAATTCTTGGCAAAATTAATTTAAAAATATTTCTTACACCCTGATTTTTTAAATCAATAGCTTTCTGCCAGACAAATCCAAATTTTTTGGCGCCCGGAATTTGAACCAAAAGGTGAAGCAACGCGCCAAAAACGACTCCGGCCGCCACGCCAAAAATTCCAAAAAATGGCGCCAGAAACAAAATGCCAAAAATAATCGCCAAATTATAGATTAAGGGCGCCAAGGCAACTAAAAAAAAGCTTCTAAAAGAGTTTAAAATTCCTGAGAAAACAGCGCTAATGGCAAAAAGCCACGGAGAAAGGAGTAAAATTCTTGTTAGATTCACAGTTAAAGAAAGTTTTTCGCCTGCAAATCCCGGGCTTATCAAATGCATAAGAAGCGGAGAAAAAACAAAAAAGACAGAAACCAAAACGCCCATAACGACTATAGTTAAATTCAAAACAGAATTAGCAATCCGCCAGGCTTGAACTTTATCTTTATCTAAAAATTCACAGAAAACCGGAATAAAAGCCACCGATAAGGTGGCTGAAATTAAAAGATTAAAAGCAAAATTGGGAATCTGAAAAGCGGCAAAATAAGCGTCCAGATTATTACCAACGCCAAATGTCCCAACGAGCAACCTTTCGCGAATCATTCCCAAAAAACGGCTAGCCAAAGAAGCCGCCGCCAGAAGCATGGCGGCCGAAGCGATATTTTGAGTATTGTTGTTAAAAATTCGGGAAAAAATTTTATTCATGATTCTCCCCTCCTTTTTAAAGGAGGGCTGGGGTGGATTTTTTAAAATTTAAATTCCCCTTTATTCTATTTTTAAAAAAGGGAAACGACTTTCTATAATTTTTACCTTTTAAAAACAAAGTTCAGCGATCTATCCATCGACAAATCTGTTTTTATATTATCGGAGCTTGATGAATCCATGCGCCAGCCCGAAGGCAAATCTAATTCTACTTCCAACCCGCTATTTGGCATACCTGATTGTTTCTGCGCCAGAAGCGAAAGAGAAGCTTCTTTTTTACTTGTATCCAGTTTAAATGGAAGTTTGTATTGATAGGTTAAAATTGTTGTTTCGCCGGGGCTGGTATAAACCCAGTTGCCAAAAACCGTTTTGCCTGATTCTTCAAAAATTTGCGTGCCAGATGCCAAATCCGTTTTCAGATTTGATTCTTGTGCCAAAACATCAGCGTCTTTTTTGAAGCCAGATTTTTCATAATCTATTGGCGGCTTATATTCTTCCAAAGTCTGGCCTTGCGCAGAAATTAATTCCGCGCCTTTTGGCAAATAAACTCTCAAATAATCCGCGTTAACATTGTTATACCATTCATATTGGGAACTGCCGCCTGTATGATGGCGGGAAATCTGCAAAGTGTCAATAATTGAACCGTCTTTCTCAATTGAAATCGTATGTTTAATATTTTGCTCAATCATCTTATCGGTTTTGAAACCATTAATATTTGAATTAACAACACTGAAATAATCTTGACTGGCTGACAAAACCTCGCCGCCCCAGCCCTGCTGACTGATAAAATCTTGTAAACTGGGCTCGGTTAAATAAGCTAAAATCTGTTTTTCCTTCAAAGAGCCGAGAACTAATTTAATTAATTCTAGATTCCCCGCCTCTGATTTTTCAACCACTTTATCAATTAATTTTGGCGCAAAATCAGCCAGAATCTTCTTGGGCTGGTTAAGCTCTTTATCATAATCTACTTCCACTTTATACTGCGTTATTTCGGCAAAATTTTCCGCGTTAAGGGAAATTCCATATTCTGGCATATCAATCGGCCCAGCTATTAAAAGCAGGCGCTCAATAACAGTTGGCGTAAAAGCAATTATGCCATCGGCTGTTTCTCCGCCGGCTTTTTCGTAAAACCACATAATTTTTTGGGCAGAAGTTGGAAAATCAGCAAACCAATTAGCATCATGCGCGCTCCAGGCAGTTGAGATTTTCTGAATCGGCTGAGGCGGAACAACATTTTCTATTAATTGTCCGTCCAGATTAAAAATGCCGTCAATAAAAAGATTTTTAACCTTGGCTTGATCGATATCTAAAACTCCGTAAGTTCCGATAAATCCTCCGGTGGCGCGCATCTCGGCATTGTTTTGAAAAACCAAAAGATATTTTTTAGTTTTTTGGGCGCCAAGAATTTCGGCAAAATTATCCGCCCAGCCTATTGCGCTGCCAGCGGCCTGAACAACCTGCGGCAGCTTTTCTTTAAGCGCGGCAGACTGCTCTTGGATATTTTGCGGCAAAGAAGAAACTTTAATTTTTTGCAGGTGATTATTGGCCAAATAGAGACTGGCAAAGGCGGCTTCTAGATTTTTTCTGGCATCGTTAATAGAAAAACCATCACGACCGCTTTCATTGCTAAAAACAGCCAATATTTTGGTAAAATTCTGGCCGGCTTCGCTTAATTCTTCGCCGGCTTTAACAAGGTGGATTCGCGAAGAAAAATAAGAAAGACCGGGAATTTTATCTAAAACAAGAACCAGCCAACCGCCGATTTTATCAATTTGGGAACTAACTGAAGCAAGAAGACGATTGGCGTTCTCAAAGTCTTTTTCTGCCTGCGTAAAATCTGCCTGAGATAAAGAATCTTTAGCCGAAAGCAGAGACTGATATGCTTCTAAACTTAACCCTAAGCCATTCGTTTTTACATCTAAAACGCCATTAAACCAGCTGGCTAAGGGGATTAAAGAAAAAATCAAAATCACTGCTATTGAAAAACCAATCAGCGGCTTTGGGATATTTAATCTTTTTATTTTCGGACGCAATTCTTTTGCCTGCCAGCTGCGTTCTGCTTTCCAGTCAAATTTCAACTCTGTTTCAGGAAAATAATTTCTTTCTGACTCGTCAATGAACCAGTCGTTTTCTGGCTTTGCTTGATCTTCTGATAAAACAGACAAAGGCGAATCAAATATATTTTCGCTCTGAAATTCCTGCACAGGTTCTGGCTTTTCAATATCTAGGCTGAGATCAACAGGCAAGTCGTAATTAATTTGCAATTCTTCCGGTTGGATTAATTCGCTATTTTCAGCTTCTATCGGGGGGGATTCTGACTCGCCAATTTCTACTGGCTCTTCAATAATCGATGAGGACTCTTGAGTCGGCTCAATATTTTCCACAGACACAGCTATTTCCTCTTCCTCGTCTGGCAAATTCTTTAAAAATTGATCGCCCGACTCCACCATTTCTAAAATAGAAATAATTTCCAAGGGATCAGGCAGGGCAATTTCCAGCGGCTCGCTAAACTGACTGTTTTTAAAGATCGGCCGCAAAGGTTTGATGCTGCCAATTTCTTCTGATTCTTCTTCTAAAATTTCTTCTGGCCGCGCCTTGGGACGTAAATTTATTGTTCTTCCGCCCAATTGTTCATCTATGGAATTTCTTAAATTGATTATTGCCTCAATTTGCTTAATTTTTTCCATGTCTAATTCCCCCGACCTTTTGCGCGGGCGAACATCAAACATCTGGCTGAAGATAAATCCTGAGCCCATCTTATATCGAAATTATTTAATAAATCCGTTTCGTAGCGAAATTACAGAATTTCTGGCGAGCCAAGGACGGACGACAAAGGCGTATATGTAAATATCCGCCAAGGAGGACGGACGACGGCGCAGCCGAAATTCTGCAATTGCAGTAGAATAAGGATTTTTTAAATAATTTCTTATATTATAACATAATAAAAAAACTTGAGAATTCACAAGCAAAAAAGCCAAGAATAAATCTTGGCTTCTGTATTTTTTATAAAAAACTTATTTCCTATTAAATTATCTCTATCCTTATTTCTCCCAACACCAGCTTATCGGCAAATTTCATCTCTGACCTTTTAATCGACCGGTTAAATTCTATTCTTACTCCATCTTCCTCCGGATAGATCATGCCGATTAGAATATCTTGCTGATTCCATATTTCCACTACTGATTTTTTGTCTTTATACCCAATCCTAAATCTTAATTTTTTATCACCCACTTTTACCTCCTTCTTTAAATAACTTGTTTCTTATTCTCTTGGGCCAACGCAGAAATTCCAACGGCGGAGCTCTATACTTCAACTTTTCCGGCCAAAATTGATTAAGGAACGCGGGCAATGATTCGCCAACCTGCGTTTTGCGGCCGCTATCAATAATAATGTGGGTAGCATATGACAAAAGCGGCAAAGGATTCTTAAGAATCAAACTCGTGACAACCACCGCACCTAAGGCGTAAGGCGTATGCATCCGATATTCAGCCAACGCCATATTTTCAATATCGCCGCTTAAAATTTTTCCGGCTCTTTGAAGTGTTAAATGATCGGCAAAATCCATCAAAAATCCGCAAAAAATCACCGAGAAGAGAATCAACGTGTTTTTGCTAAAAAAGGTGATAGGCTTATGAAAACGCCACGAATAAACCGCAATTGGCAAAGTCGCTGCCGCGTGAATTAAAGGCCCAGCCATCACAACCCTCCTTTTTTCTAATTGTCTTAAAACCGCAAGAAACTCATAGCTTCTTCCTGCTTCTCATGCAGGGACGCTGATGATTATTTGGATGGGCGCACCCACCCCGTTAGATAATTTTATATCTAACGGGGTGAGGGTGAATTTACGCTATTTTAATGCCCTTATTTAGTTATCAAAGTTCAAAAACGTTAGAGTATTATAGAGCGCTTCTGCGCAAAAATCAACTTATTTTAGATCTTCGTAAATTCCCGATATCTCCTTCCCCATCTTTTCCCAAGAATATTTTTTTATCTGCTCATAGCCGGCCAATACTAATTTCTGCCGCAAAGACTCATCTTCTAGAACCTGCCTTATTTTTTGAGCTATATCTTGAGGATCTAAAGCGTCAAAATAAACCGCGGCTTCACCTAAAATTTCTGGCAGACAGCTGGCGCCAGAAGAAACCACCGGCACGCCGCAAGCCATTGCTTCAAGCGGCGGCAAACCAAATCCCTCGCATAAAGACGGGAAAACATAAAGGCTGGCATTCTGAAAAAAAGGCATTAAATTTTTGTCTTCCACAAAATCAGCAAAAATAATTTTATGCTTTATGGTTGGAAATTTGTCCGCCGCAAAATCTTTCAGCCGATGATAAAAATAGTCTATCTCTCCAACAAAAATCAAGCGCAATTCATCCGCTCTATCCGCCAGAATTTGAAACGCCTCAATCAATCGTTCTAAGTTCTTGTGCGGATAAGCATTGCCCACATAAAGCAAATATGGTTTTTGAAACTTATCGCGGCTAACCTTTGATGGATTCGCTATGACAGCGGGGCTGCCTTCATAAATTACGTCTATTTTCCCTTGCTTAACTTTGTAAAATCTCAAAATATCTTCTTTGGTATGATTTGAAACCGCGATAATCTTTTTTGCTTTCTTGATAGCAAAATAAATTACGAATCTGTAACTTAAATTTTTTACCCAATATTTAATCAACGACAGGGTGCTAGCCCGCCGCGTAGGAAACTGCCGTAAAATTAGATCATGAATTGTCACCACAAATCTGCCAAAATAAAAAATCGGCACATTAAAATGCGGAAAATGCATTAGATCAACTCGCGCCCAATAAAGCTTAAAGGGGAACAAAATCTGCTCAGCCAATGAATACCAAGGATAATCAGCCATAGTCTTTTTGAAATTAGGGAATTTGGGTTGGTATAAATCCCAATTTTCTTGGCGCAGAAAAACCACATACTGATTTTCCCGATCAATTTCTTCCAGCGCCTCAATTAATTTTTGAGTATAACGGCCCAATCCTTTGTTCCTTAATCCAAAAAATCGGGCATCAATGCCAATCTTCATATTATTCCCTCCTTTTTAAAGGAGGGCTAGGGAGGATTTGTGTCTTTCTAAAAATCCTCCTTAATCCCCCTTTCAAAAAGGGCGATTTTATTATGCGATCAAAAATTCAAGCGTCTCCTTTGCGCATTTGTCCCATGAAAATAATTTAGCCCGATGAAACCCTCTTTCAATTAACTCTTCTTTTAATTCCGGATCTGCTAAAACTTCGTTTATCGCCCAAGCTAATTCCCCGATGTTATATGGGTCAATCATTAAAGCGGCGTCACCGACAACTTCGGGCAAAGAAGAAGTATTAGAAGTAATAACCGGCACACCGCAAGCCATCGCCTCAAGAGGTGAAAAACCAAAACCCTCAAAAAAGCTCGGATAAACAAGAAGCGAAGCCAAATCATATAAATAGACCTTATCTTGGGTCTCAATAAAACCAGTAAAAATAATTTGCGAAGCGTATCGGCAATTTCTTGCCGCCTGGAAGATATCCTCGCAAAGCCAGCCTTTGGCGCCAGCGATCACCAGATAGAAATCTTCCAATTGACTATTTTTTCCCTTTGCTAACTCAAAGGCTCTAATCAAGCCCGCGATATTTTTCCTTGGCTCAATCGTGCCAAAATATAAAATAAATTTATCTGGCAAATTATATTTTTCTCTTATTTCCAAAACGCGCTCCTCGGGCATAGTATTATTTAAATCTTTAAGCTCTTTATCAACGCCCGAATAAACAACTTTGATTCTTTCCGGCGAAATCCCGTATAAATCAACCAAATCCTGCTTAGTTGATTCTGAAACCGCAATAATTTTATCGGCTTTTTTTGCTTCGGCGCGAGCATTCATTAAAAACCTCTGCCAAAATCTTTTGCGCCAAGAAAAAAGCTCCGGATGATACTTAAAAGACAAGTCATGAAAAGTTACAACCTTTTTGCAATTTGAACCAACCGGCGCAGTGAAAAAATGAGGGCTAAAAAATATGTCCGCGCCATTAATCAGCTTATCGATTTTTGGATAATTAAGATACTTGGTTGAGATAAATAAAAAACGGTTCGGGATTCCAAATTCATACAACTTAACATTAGGCAAAGAAATCCAATCATAATCCAATTTGATTTTATTGTATGCATTGAAAAAAAGCTTAAAATTTATATTCTGATCCAATCTTAAAAGCCGGGACAGAAGATTTATTGCATATTCTTCTACCCCGGTCCTTGTGCCGCGAGTTAAAACTCTGATATCAATTCCAATAGTCATTTTCTTTGAATAGAACAAGCGTGATGGCGACAAACGCCCCGCCAACAAAAGCAATAAAGCCATTAAAGATAAAATTCGCCTGATTTTTTGAAATTATCGGCTCGCCAACAATAATTGTAAAAGTTGTGTCAGAAAAACGACTGGCATTTTCAGTTTTTTCCTTTAAAACAGAATCCAAGGCTCTAGAGATTTTACTGGCATCGTCAGCCTTGGAAACTTTAAAATTCACCTCAATATATTGGGGGGCCATTTTTTTAGCCTGCAAGGCTTTAGGTATTTTGCGCCAAGAATTATTATTCTCCCCAATATCGGCTTCCTTGTAAACTGAATTTGTAACTTCCGGACTTTTTATCCATTGCGAGAGAGTATCGCAAAAATCATTAGCTGCCTTGATGCTGTAATAACCGTCATATTGATAATCTGCGGTTGCCTGACTAGATTTACTAAAAACAGAAATGGCCAGCGAAACATTATATCCTCCGCTTCTTAACCAAGAAAATCCCAAAACCGCAATAATAACTAAAATCGTAAAAATTATTATAAACGCTGAACTTTTTTTAATAATGAAAAATAATTTTTTAAAATCCATGATATTGTTTCTTGATTAATAATAACTATAACAATGACTAATGAAAAGAGTTTTTATATTCTTTCCATTCCCCCTCCACAAAATCTTTAATCTTTCGTTTAAAGATTTCTTTATCAAACTGCAAAGCGTGCTCCCTAATTTTTTGAGGATTAAATTCCAAAGACTGAAAATGGATAAGCGCTTTAATTAAAAAATCGGTCTTCTGCTCTTTAAAAAATATTCCTGTTTCTCCCTCTTTGATTGTTTCCAGCGCCCCACCAGCTCCAAATGCGATAACTGGCCGGCCAGAAGCCATCGCCTCAATAGGAGTTATGCCAAAATCCTCTTCCTGCGGAAAAATAAACGCCCGGCATTTGGCGTAGAGATCTCTTAAAACCGCATCAGAAACCAGTCCCAAAAATTCGATTGTTGGACCAGCAATGTTTTTTAATTTTCTAAATTCCGGCCCATCGCCGACAATTTTTAACGACCAACCTAAATGATTAAAGGCGGAAATAGCCAAATCGATTCTTTTATAAGAAAGGAGGCGGGAAACAATCAAAAAATAATTACCAGCAACAGGAGAAAGGTAAAAAAGATTTGTTTTAATCGGCGGATGGATAACAAATGATTCCTGTTGATAATATTTTTTGATACGCGAAGCGACAAATCGAGAATTAGCAATATATTTATCCGGCCTGTCAGCTGCTGCCTGATCCCAAATCCGAAGATAATTCATAAAAAATGGAATGATTTTTCTGATAAAAACCGGGTAGCCGAATTCTCTAACATATTTATGGCTATCATCCCAGGCATAGCGCGTGGGCGTATGACAATAGCAAATATGCAAAGCTTCCGGCTTTGATATTATGCCTTTGGCGAAACTGGAAGAATCGGAAATAATTAAATCGTATTTTGAAAAGTCAAACGATTCAACGCCAAGGGGCATCAACATTAAAAATGGCCGGTGATGCGACTTAACAAAAGGTATTTTTTGCAAAAAAGAAATCTTTATTTTCCGGCTTTCAAAAGCGCCGCCCGTACGTTTTTTATCATAGATCAAAGTAAAAATCGGCGCCTCTGGCCAAATTTCACAAAATGCCTCAAGAACCCTCTCCGCCCCTCCGTATTGGTTAAGATAATCGTGGACTAGTGCGACACGCATAAGTTGATATTATATCTTACCACTCTTTGGGCGGAGACAGGAAGGGGTCGGGGAAACTGGGTTCCCCGTAGCGGGAATATTAAAACCGAGGGGTTTTAAGGAGCGCAGCCGACTGAAAAGGAGGCGGAGCGACTCCGCCCCTCCGTATTGGTTAAGATAATCGTGGACTAGTGCGACACGCATAAATAACGCTTCCCCTCCCCATAGCGATTAACAAGCCGACTGATCAGTAAACATCACAAAAATTGTTTTAAAAAGAATTTTGATGTCTAAATTTAGCGACCAGTTTTCAATATAATAAGTGTCTAATTTTACTTCCTCTTCAAATTGCAGATCTGAACTGCCGGAAACCTGTGCAAGTCCTGACATGCCCGGCTTTATGGCTAATAATTTTCTGTGATGCCGCTGGTATTGAGCAATCTCATCTGGTTGATGCGGCCTGGGACCAATAAGAGACATGTCCCCTTTAAAAACATTATAAAATTGAGGAAATTCGTCTAAACGATGTTTTCGTAAAGTCCTGCCCAATTTTGTTATGCGCGGATCGTCTTTCATCTTAAAAAGCGGGCCGTCTTTGCGCTCATTAAACTGCATCAAATCAACTTTTAACGTTTCTGCATTTTCAACCATTGATCTAAATTTAAAAAGATCAAACTCTTTTCCTTGCGATACTCTTTTTAATCTAACAAAAACTGGTCCCCTTGAATCTAGTTTGATTAAAATAGCAAGCAGCAAAAAAACCGGTGAAAGCAAAATCAAACCAATCGCCGAGCCTAAAATATCAATAGCCCTTTTATAAATTTTCCCCCAGCCATCAAGCGCTGTCCGCTTAAGCTCAATAATTGGCACTGCCGCCAATGTGTCAATCTCAATATTAGTTGTCAGAGTTTGAAAAAGATTGGGAACAAATTTGAAATTTAAACGTTTGTCTTCACAAAAATTGACTAATTCCCAAACGTCTTCTCTGGGAAAATCCGGATTGGCTAAAATTATATCGTCAATCATTGGATTGCCAGTTGCTGCCTCTACCTCTGACATATTAATACCAGACAATTTTTTAACAATTCGATAGCCAAGGCCGGGCCGCTTCTCTATTTCTTCAATAATATCCTGCGCCACTTCATCATTCCCGATTACTAAAACACTATGGGCTCCAACGCCGTATTTAACAACTAAAAATCTTTTTATTTTCCTGACTGAATACCGGCCCAGCGATACAAATAAAATTGAAATCGCCCAAGCCGTTAAAATAATAAAGCGAGAATCAAAAAATTCGCCGCTGACAAAAATATAGACGATAATTATCATGACCCCGGCTGAAGAAGCAATGGCAATGCGCAAAAATTCTCCAACGCCTTTAAGCCGGCTTTTTATGGTATATAGGCCAGCCAGCGCAAAAACGGCCAGCCAAACTAATGCCACTATTAAAACCAACCCAAAATATCTTTCAAATGGAAGATTTATGGTGAAAAGCACTGGCCGCCATTGAGCCACAAAATCGCTGGTTCGCAAATAATAAGCTGCCAGACCAGCCAAACCAAGCATCAAATAATCCACCGGCACCAATATCCCCTTAAAAATAAGTTCCGAACGCTTCATATATAAGCGTATTTTAATGCTTTTTAGCAAAAAATTCAAATAAAAAAGCGGCTGAACCAATCATTGTTGTACAAAAGATTCAACCGCTGTGTTGTGTTCTAAAAGAAATCAGGGCCGGGTGATGAGCGTCCATCTTCGCTCAGGCCGGAGCCACTGAAGCGCGTTTCGAACATCATCCATCGTGACGCGTTCTTTGTCTTCGCCGATTTCCGCCAGCGAAATGATCCTATGATGATCAGCTAAATCGTCAAGCGCGCCATCGCAGACGCCTTTACCCGTTGGGTCAATCATGAAGTTGCTCGCAAGACGGCGCCGCTTAACCCGCTCAAACAAATCTTCACGATCTTCTATTGAAGCGATGCGGACCTCTATGACTTCCTCAATGTCGTCCAACGCCTTGAGCGCGAGCGCGCCGCAGTTAATTGAAAATTCGTAAAAGTGCCGGAAATTGTGTTGCGAACTATCAATGGCATAGGCCCAAGCCCGCCGTTCTCGTACCTCTTCATTAAGAACCTTGTCAAACATTTCTCTTAAGATATGAATTACTTGATCGTTGATATTGCCGGGGATTTTTGCAACGCTCCTGTAAGCACCGACTTCAAGCGGGGTATTAATATGCTTTGAAATTTCAAAGACATAACGAGTCTCTGAAGGCAAAGCCAGATCAGTTGCAGGAATTGGGAGCAAAGTCCTTAATCCTTTCTTGCTCTTCGCGAACGGACTTTCAGAAATAAGTTCGACAAGTTCTTGTAACTGCATACCGCCTACGCCGACGATGCTCATGTTTGCAGGCGTGTAGTGCGTGTCGTAATGCGCCTGCAATTCTCTCTGTGTGATTCGCCTAACTGATTTAAGATTCCCGAGCGGCCGAACGAATCTTTCAAGCCAAAAGCCAGAGTAAAGCGCTTTGCGCTCGCGCATAGCCAAATCAAGCTTGGGCTTGACCGGATAATGACGGTGAAACTCGCCAATGATAACTTGGCGTTCGCGCTCAATGAATTTTTTAAGCTCGGCTGAAAGCAACATGTGCCCAAACATCGAAAAAGCTCTTGCGAGAATCGGTTTGTCTATTGGCACAAAAAATCGGTAGCGCGTGTATGAATAGTCAGTCGTGCCAAAGTCGACCATCCCGCCGCAGTCTTCAAAAAACGCGTCCATGTCCTTTTTTGGAACGGTAGCATTTTCCGAAACCGAATGTTCGATAAAGTGCGATAATCCTTCAAGCCCGACTGGATCTTGTTCGGCTCCAGTATGAACCAGAAATCCCATAGCTTCCCATGGACGCCCTGGCCAATGAGCCGCATGAACCGTCAGACCATTCGGCAATATCGCCGATTGAAATTCAACATACGGATCCCACATAGAAAAGCCCCCTTTCTTTCGATTTTTTAGTTTGGAAATAACTAATAATTCTATAACATAAAAATTTAATTATGTAAAGGATTTGCTATTATAAGCCGGGTTCTGTACTGGGAGTCATCTGTCTGGGCCTGACATTACTGCCAAGCTCGAGCGATCTACTTTTCTCTATGAGATCAAGCTTGTCGCCTCATAGGTTTGATCTTGCATCCAGTAAGGATTTAGCCGTTTCATTCCGATGTTACCATCGGCCCTATCCGCCTTAACGACGGATACATCAGTCCTTTCGGACATCAGCGTTTCTGTTCGCACCTCGTCCCGCCGCCTGAAGGCGACGCGGAGACGGCTGTTAGCCGCTACTTTTTTATCCCGCATAATGCGGGAGGAAGCCCGGACTTTCCTCCCCTCACCACTTTTATAAAAAGCGGTGGAGAGCGACTCCTGCCTACTTGCCCCCACGCCTTTTAAGGCGTGAGAAGCTTGGATTATTTATAGAATAGCAAAAGTATATGAATAAGTCAAGCCCGGAACTTCCGTTATTCATTTTTCTCTTCCAAAAGCTCCATTGGCTGGCCACAACAAACTAGCTCGCCATCTCCTGCTTCCAAAACCTTAACCACATTGCCGCAAATATTGCATTTATATATTTGTCCAACTTTAGTCATATTTTTATTTTAATTACTTTGAATTACAAAATTCGTCAAAACACGCTTTTTTGTCATCCCGTTGAAAAACGGGATCCAGACGCCGTCCCCGCGAAAACGGGGATCTATACCAGCTTACTGGATTCCGGCTGGAGTTTACCCTCGGTCTAGATTCCTGCTTTCGCAGGAATGACAGAATCGGGGCCGGAATGACAGATGAATGAGTTTCGTAATTTAGGATAATTATTAACCTACTGCTTATTCATTTAATTTTAAAACTTTTCCTGAACCAGAAATTTTCTGATCTATCTGCGGATTGCCAATATAGGAAACTTCGCCGCTGCCGCTGATCGTTATATCTAATTTTTCCTGAACGCGAATCTGCGCCTTGCCCGCACCGCTGATTTTAATATCAGCCTTTTTGCTTTCTAAATTTTTTGCCTCATAGTTTCCTGAACCACTAATGCTTATTTCCTGATTAGTTGCTTTGCCCGAAAGCGAAAAATCGCCCGAGCCAGAAATTGTTGATTTTAAATTTTCGGCTTCAACATTGAGATTGGCCTTGCCTGAACCGGTGATTAAAACTTCCAAAGAATTTGTTTTTAAATTAGCGGCGCTAACTGAGCCGGAACCTGAAATAGAAACCTTATTTATATCTTTGACTGTGATATAAAAATTAACCTGCTTTTGGGGCTTGATAAAAAACCACGGCCAGAATCTTTCGTATTTAATTTCTAGCGCTTTATCGCTAACACGAGTGCTGATTTTTGGTATTATATTGTCTTCGGCCTCTATTTTCAAAGATTCTTTATCCCCTTGCTCAATAATAAGATTGCCTAATCCCGATAAATAAATTTTATCAAAATCGGCCACCTCCCTTTCCTCGGTTATGACGTTTCCCGAACCAGAAATAAATTCTCCAAAAATTGGAGAGGCGCCTTGACTGCCAAAAACAAGAAAAATAATAAGGGCCAAAACAACAAAAGTTGCCAGAATCCCAAAAAGCGCGCCCAACCAGCCTTTAAAGGAAATAAAAGAAAGGCCGATAATAATTATAAGCAACGGCCAAAAATAATCCCAATTCCATTTAACTTCGAAATCCACCCAGCCAGCCGCCGCTCCCAAATAAGCTAGGCCAATAAAAATAATAATCAAACCGATTAAAAATTTACCGAAATTAAATCCGTGCTTATCTTTATGATAATGATGGTGATGCACTTCCCTTATTGATTCTTTTTGCTCTGGCTTCTGCTCTTGTTTTTGCTCTTGGTTTTCGGTTTTTTGTTGGGGATTTTGTTCAGTGTTTTCCATAATTAGTTAGACTTTTTGTTAAAAATTATGTAAAAACCGATAAAAACAAGCGCCAACGGCCAAAATATGCTCCAGCTAAACCAATGAACAGGGAACAATTGATTTAACAAAGCAATTATTCCGATGAAGACCACTATTAAACCGATAATATTTCTCTTTTCTTTAAGCCATGGTTTGTTTTCGCTAATTTCTCCGGCAAATTCTTGCGCCCGGTCTTTTAAGTCTTGAGCGAATTCCTTGATTTTTTCTTCACGATTTATTGATGCTTCTTGGCCGCCCGGCTCTTTGGGAACGATAAAAATTAAAATTATATAAAGAATTATGCCCGCGCCATTAATCAAAGCCAGCAGAATAAACGCCGCCCTCATTAAAACCGGATCAATATCAAAATATCTTGCCAAGCCGCCGCAAACGCCGGCTATGATTTTGTCGGTCTGCGAACGATAAAGTTTTTTGGATTGGTTTTCCATATATTTATACTTATTTAGTAATCAAAGCTATAATAGCAAGGCGCTAAATTATAAGCAAGTTTTGCGCAATATAAATAAAAAGCCCACCTTAATGATGGGCCAAATAGCTTAAGTTGCAAAAAGCGCCGTTATTCTTTTGGCTCCTCCCGAGGCCAAAGGCAGGAATCCCCCCAATTAACAATACGAATCTCGCCTGTTTCTTGGTCAATCCACATCACACCAATTGACCTCCCCCTAATCTCTTTTTGCCGGTGAAGCGACTCAACTGGCGCACCTGCTCCGCAATCGGGACAACCATCTTCGTGTTGTAGAAAAGTCCGACCGCATCCTAGACAACGATGGGAGTCCCCTAAAAACGATTCAAATGCGCGAATATCGCGCAATGCTTCTGTGTTATGCATTTTTACCCTCCCGCATTTTAAATGGTTAAAAGAACTAAAACATCGCCTCCTGTTTTTTGTCTAGCGCCTGATTGACTAATCTATCCGCTTCTTTATTTTCCTCACGCGGAATAGAAATAAATTTAACCTCCCCAAAATTAATTATTAAATTCCAAACTTTTAAAAACAACTGCTGAATATTTGGCTCTTCAATTTTATATTCGTGATTAAGTTGCTTAACAACCAACTCCGAATCTATTCGCATTTCAATTTCTGATTCTTTGGTTTTTTCTTTGCCATAAAGCGCTTTGACTTTTTTTAACGCAAAAATAACCGCCTCATATTCGGCTTCGTTATTTGTTTTTTCACCAATCGCTTGAGAGTATTTTTTTAGCGGCTCATTTTTTTCATTGGCGATAACCACCCCTATTGCCGCTGGGCCAGGATTGCCTCTTGAACCACCGTCGGTATAAACTATGAATTTCATTATATAAGTTCTTGCCTGGCAAAAATTTTATTAGAAAATCGAGATGAGTTTTGCGTAAAATTTGCGTGCTGTGGTGGGGCCCCGACCGTGAGGTTGGGGTGTTATGCATAGCAAATTTAGCAAAACGAATTCGATTTTCTTAAAATTTTATGCCCGGCAAAGCAGTTTTTTGGTTACTTTTTTGCTGTCAAAAAAGTAACGTCATAAAGATTGCTTTATGTCAATAATCCTTAGCTGTAAATCCCTGTTCCCATTCCATTCGTCAACTATCAACTCAAAAGCCAAATCAACCTTATCGCCTGCTTTTAAATTCTCATTGCCGTTTTTTGCGAGCCTAAAACCAATAGCTTTAAAAATTTTATTATTTGGATTTCCCCCTTTTAGTTCTAGCTTCAAATGCTTGGAGCCGTTGCCAACCAAGCGGGAGTTTACAATCTCCAAATCTTTTATCATAAAGACTGGGTCTCTATTGCCATTTCCAAAAGGCTCAAATTTCACCAAATTATCAAAAAGCTCCCAATTAATGTTTTTGGGCGCAATTTCTGTCTCAATTTCCAAAACAGGCGCCAGGTCTTCGGGCTTGATTTTTGCTCTCGCAAACTGATTTATTTTCTCTCTAAAAAGAGGCAAGTTCTCTTTCTTAAGAGAGAGTCCGGCAGCTACGGGATGGCCGCCAAAGTCTTTTAAAAATTCCGCAGAATCTTTCAACGCCTCAATTATATTAAAAGCCGGCAGGCTTCGGGCTGAACCGCGGCTTAAGCCATTCTCGTGATTTAAAATAATTGTCGGCCGCTGATATTTATCGGATATTTTTCCCGCCACCAGACCGACAATGCCTGCTGACCAATTTTGGTCTCCTTCAATAATAATCGGGTAATTGGGGTCGTTAATATAGCTTTTTATTCTCTCCTCAACCTGCGCCACTATGTCATCAGTTATTTTTTGTCGCTGGCGGTTAAAATTATCTATTTCTTGAGCAAGCTCCCGTGCCTTTTCCCGTTCTTGTGACTCCAAAAGCCTAAACGCCAAATTAGCATGTTTTATGCGACCGGCAGCATTAAGCCGTGGCGCAAGCATAAAACCTAAAGCGTAAGAATTAAGATTCGTTGTCATAGTTTCTGCTTCAAAAACAGGATCAAGCCGGGCAATTTTCATTAATTCCTGCAAACCGATGCGTTGGGTCTGCGCTAAAACTATCAAGCCATAACGAACCAATGTTCTATTTTCTCCAATCAAAGGCACGCAATCAGCCACTGTTGCCAGGGCCACCAAATCAAGCAACCATTTTTCAAATCCTTCTTTAATTTTTTGACCACCTTCTTTAATCAAAGCCTGAACCAATTTGAAAGCCACACCCGCGCCAGCTAATGTCTTGAAAGGATATTTATCGCCTTTTTGGAAAGGGTCAATAATAACTTTGGCAGAAGGCAGCTTTTTGCCCAATTGATGATGATCGACAATAATGACTTCCATTTTTAAAGAATTGGCTAATTTAACTTCAGCTACATCGGTTATGCCGCAGTCAACTGTGACAATGAGTTTTGTGTTTTCCTTGGCTATTTTTTTTATCGCTGTGCTGTTTAATCCGTAGCCATCATTAATTCTGTCGGGAATCTGAACTTCTCCCAAGCAAGCGCCAAGCGCTTCAAGAGTGCTTTTTAGAATAAGTGCTCCGCAAACTCCATCAGCGTCATAGTCGCCAAAAATCGTTATTTTTTCCTGCTTTTTTACCGCCTTTAAAATTCTCTTAACCGCTTCTTTTACACCCAACATTAAAAAAGGATCATGCAGATCCTCCTTATAATCTGGGTTAAAGAATTCGTCAATTTCTTTCTGTGTTTTAAGCCCTCGGCTGTACAGAAGCTGTAAAACCATCGGGCTGTATTCGGGAAACTGACCTATGAATTCTTTTGGTGCTTTTGGTTTAAGAAGCCAATTCATTAAATTCGATCAACAAATCTCTATAAATTTCGCGAGGTCAAACGGAACTGACCGAGCATGTCTCTATGAGTTTCGGATATTTACAGAAACTTGCGGCTTGAAAGCCGCGAAATATATTGAAATTATTTTCCGTTGCTTAATGCGTCAATCCCCGGTAACTCGTCTCCTGCCAAAAATTCCATCATTGCGCCGCCGCCGGTGGATACATGACTAAATTTATCAATTAAACCTAAATTTTCTATGAAACAGGTCGTTTCCCCGCCGCCAACAATAGAAAAAGCATTGCTTTGAGCGATTGATTTAGCCATCGCTTCTGTGCCATGGGCGAATTCGTTAACTTCAAAAAGACCCATTGGCCCATTCCAAACAACCATTTTTGATTCTTCTATAACCGCGCTAAATATTTTTTCTGTTTCCGGCCCAATATCTAAAATTAACTCGTTCTCGCTGATTTTCCCAACCGGCGCAATGCGATTTTCGCCTTTGCCAGTCCTGTCTTCAGAAACAATTGTGTCAACTGGAATATGAAGCTTGTTATCGGTGATTTCCAGTTTTTCAACGCCGGCTATTGCTTCCTTTTCAAACATTGATTTACCGATAGCCAGACCTTTGGCGTGCAAGACCGTGTTAGCCAGCGCTCCTCCTAAAATTACGTTATCGGCCTTTTTTAGATATTCCTCAATTAATTTTATTTTGGTAGAAATTTTTGCGCCGCCAATGACAACTGATAAGGGGCGGCTAGGGTTTTCTAAAACTTGAGAAAGAATTTTAACTTCCTTTTCAAGCAGAAAGCCGGCAAAAGAAGGCAAAAACTTGGGAATGCCGACAATTGAAGCGTGTGCCCGGTGAGAAACACCAAAAGCATCATTGACATAGATTTCGCCAAGCGCGGCTAATTTTTTTGAAAACTCTTGGTCATTGGCTTCTTCTCCTTCGCAAAAACGCAAGTTTTCCAAGAATATAATTTCGCCATTGTTTAGGCTAGCTACCAAGCCTTCTACCTGCACTCCGATACAATCATCTGCTTTTTTAATTTTTGTATTTAAATATTCGGATAGCTTCTGCGCAACGGAAACAAGACTCATTGATCCATCTTTTTTGCCATTCGGCCGGCCAAAATGCGACATTAAAATAATTTTGGCCTGATTTTTCAAAAGATATTTTATGGTTGGCAAAGCTGCTCTGATGCGAAAATCATCCATAATTTCCCCTGCCTTATCAATCGCCACATTAAAATCAACCCTCAATAAAACTTTTTTACCAGATAGATTGCCGGCATCCGAAATAACTCGCATATGATTAAATCTCCCCTAACCCCTCCTAAAGGAGGGGAATCACTCCCTCCCTTTAGAGCCTGCCCCGTACTTGATACGGGGGAGGGTTGGGAGGATTTTTTAAATTTACAGATTATTTATCGCTTGCCCGATCTTTGCAAACTCTTCTGCATCCAAACTCGCGCCACCAACTAAAAGCCCGGCCATTTGAGATTCTTTTATATAGTCTGCCGCGTTTCTGGCCTCAACGCTGCCGCCATAAATAATCGGAACTTTTTCTGCTAAAAATCGGCCATAGAGATTGGTAAGAATTTTTTTGATGAAAAGCGCTGCGCTTAAAGCGTTATCGCTACTGCAAGCATTACCTGTGCCAATGGCCCAAACTGGCTCATAGGCGATAATAATATTGCTAATTTGCGCTTTTGCAATATCGGTCAAACCAATTTTTAGTTGTCGCTCAACCACTTCCCCCATTTCTTGGCCTGTCTGTTCGCCCACGCAAAGAATCGGTTTTAAATCGCATTTTAAAGCCATTTTAAGCTTGAGATTGATAATTTCATCCGTTTCTCCTAAATATTGCCGCCGTTCTGAGTGGCCGACAATAACATATTCGCAGCCCAAATCCGCCAGCATTCTTGCAGAAATTTCGCCAGTGTAGGCGCCCTGCAATTCCCAGAAAACATCCTGGCCGCCAAGTTTTGCGCTCTTGGATGGTTTAAGCGAAGACAAATAACAAAACGGCGGGCAAATTATTGTTTCAACATTCTTAAGTTTTTTTACATTATCGCTAACCGCGTCAAATAAAACCCTTGCCTCTTTGGCGCTTTGAGGATTCATTTTCCAATTAGCGACTAATAATATTTTTTTCATTTTTTTATAAATTACCACGGCCAATTAAATTTAATACAATACCAAGGGTCATTACAGCCACCATCAACTGCGGTTCTCCATCCACCGTCGGCATCGCTGGCAAGAACCGAATTGCCTGCTTCAAGCCGCGCCCGCAATATATAGTTCTGCCCGGTTCTCCCCTCCCATCCGGTATAATATGTCGGGTCGCTGTCGCTTTGAGTAGCTAGATCGTCCAAGGAATCTTGAGGCACACTAGTCATTACTGGCACATAACCAGGGGGCATGGTCACTCCGCAAGTTGTTCCACTTTTTAAACAATTACTAAAATATGTCCAGTGGTCATCCCACGTTGGACCACCGGAACTAATCGGGTATTGCCCTACTTGATCATAAAATAACTCTAAAGCCGTAGAAATTGCTTTAAAATCAGTAATTCTTTTTGCGTCTCTTGCCTTTGCCCGTGCGCTATTAACGCTAACCACAATTATCGTAGACAAAACACCAATAATAGCGATTACGACCAGCAATTCTAAAAGGGTAAATCCTTTATTCTTACCAAGAATTTCCATTAAATTTTATTTCTCATATTAAGGTGCCTAAAAATCCACCAACCCGCCCCTAAAATTATTAAAATTCCTATTAATAAATCAAATTTATGGAAATAAATCTTTAAAATATCCCAATTCTCGCCCAGGGCCACCCCCACATAAGTTAAGGCGAGAGACCAAGGCAGGGCGCCGGCAAAAGTATAAAAACAGAATTTTTTAAAATCCATTTTGGCAATGCCAGCCGGCAAAGAAATAAAAGTGCGCACAATTGGCAGAAGCCGACTGAAAAAAACCGTAGCCTGGCCATATTTTTTAAACCATTTGTCAGCCAGCGCCAAATCATTATGCGAGACCAAAACATATTTTCCATATTTCTCCGCCAAGCGCCGGCCGCCATAAAATCCAACAGCATAAGCGATAATTGAACCGATCAAATTTCCAATAGTCCCCCATAATACAACTTGCCATAAAACAAATTTTCCCTGGCTGACCAAAAAGCCGGAAAAAGGCATTATGACTTCCGAAGGAATCGGAATACAGGCGCTCTCCAAGGCCATTAGCAAGGTTACGCCAAAATAACCGCCAGCGTCAATAATATTTATTACCAAAGAGGCAAGCCATGAAAGGATAACTGATACCATCAGATAAAATTTCTAATTACTCTAATTAATCTAATTATTCTAAAGAAATCCCAAGCTCCAAATCCTAGAATCTAAACATTTAGTTATCTATTCGCTGAAATTTAATTAGGGCAATTAGAGCAACTAGGTTAATTAGAAATTATTCAATATTTCTCAAATATTCCGCTGCTTTTTCTGGCTCAATCGTTGAAATCTGAATGCCTGTGCCAAGTTCAAACCCGGCCCAAATAGAGGTTTTAGGCATAATTTCCAGATGCCAATGGTAGTGATCGTAATTTTTTCCGTCACAGGGCGCGGTATGAATAAAAAAATTGTAAGCCGGGTCAACCAAGCCTTTACAAATTTTATTTAAAGCAATTTGCACCGCTTGAGCCATCTCCTGCTTTTCATCTTCTTTAATTCTTTCAAAGTAAGCCCTATGCTCTTTTGGGTAAATCCTGACTTCAAAGGCAACCTTTGAAGCAAATGGCGCCAAAGCAACAAATTTGTTATTCTCAAAAATAATTCTTTGTTTGTCCTCTAAATCCCATTCAAGCATTGTGCAATGAACGCATTTGCCGTGCGTTTCAAAAAACTGGCGCGACCCATGAATGCTGCGCTGTAAATCAGGATCAGTTACTGGCATAGCGATAATTTGAGAATGAGGATGGGCGATTGAAGCGCCAGCTTCTTTGCCGTGATTATGAAAGATAGCAACATAATTCACAAGCTCCTCGTTCATTAATTCTAGATATCTTTCCTGATAAGCATCAATAACCTGTTTTATTTTTTCCACCTTAAAATGCGCCATATGCTGCTTATGGTCTCTGGTCACTAAAACTTCATGAAAACCAATGCCATCCATAACCTGATAAGGCCCGATGCCTCTTTCACGAAGACTATTGCCGTGGGAAAAGGCCGGGTATTTATTGGGAAAAACAGCTACATCCCAATTCTTGGAATCTTGAGGCAAAAGCAACGTTGGTTTTTCTTGCCCTTTGAGGGTACAAAAAGGACATTCTTTTTCTAAAACGTCCTCTCTTTTCCGCTCTTCATTTTTAAAACTCTCTGGGCGTCTGGCGCGACCAGTCGCGATAACCACCCAGTCTTTTGATACCAGATCAAAACGAAGTTCTGAGGCGGATTTTTTATGAGACATCTCCTGACTCATAATTTCTTCCTTAAATCATATTTACCCCTAATCAAATTCCATTTTATTTTCAACAGCTCCCTTAAAGTATTAAAATAACTGCCCAAAGAAACCTTGCTTTCAGCCGGGTTAATCCAAATAACAGGGAGCTCTTTAATTTTATAACCTAGTTTTTTTGCCAAAACAAGAATTTCTATATCAAATCCCCAACGCTCAATAGTCTGCCGAGAAAAAATCTCATTAACTGCGTTTTTAGGAAAAAGCTTAAAAGCTCTCTGGCTGTCATGAACTTCCCAAACAGTTAAGGCTCTTATTAAGTATTTGGCCATCTTGCCAAGTAATCTTCTATACCAAGCCGCGTGCTCCTCAATTTTTGAGCCTTCAACCTCAATTGAGCCGATAATTATATCGTATCCCTGCTTCAAATAAGGCCAGAAGTCTTCAATCTGGTCTAAAGAGATGGCATTGTCAGCGTCAATATACATGCAATATTCTCCCTGCGCCTCTAGCATCCCTTGCTTGACCACCCATCCTTTGCCGTGATTTTCTTTATTATCAATCAACTTTAAATTGCGCACTATTTTTTGAAAGTTGCTGACCACTTCCGCGGTTTTGTCTTTTGAGCCGTCATCAACCACAATAAGCTCGTAATCATAGCTCTGTTTTGACAAGTATTGGTCGTAAGCCAAAAGCGCTTTGGCAATTCTTTTTTCTTCATTGTAAGCGGGGATAACAACTGATAAATAAGGCATAGTATAAAATTTCTAATTCCTAATTTCTAATGTCTAATTCAATCCGCCCGCCGCGGCGGGCGGATATTATTGGAAATTGGTTATTGGGAATTGGGAATTATTTACTCCTATCATATCATATCCCTCTTTAATTTCCCAATAAAAAATCCACAGACTATAAAAAACAAACCCAGCAGATTTTGCTGGGTTTTTGTGTTAATTTAAATAATGATCTATAAAAGGCTGGGTTAATCTGGTGATATTCTTTAGGCCTCTCAGTGCAACGCCACGAAATAGAATAGAAACTTTTATTCCTGGATACCCTAAGTAGATTAGAACCCGACAAGGCTTTGGCCAATTTTTTATGAGGTCATTAAAACGGGGCGTCGGCCTTTTGTCGTCAAATATAAAATCAGACTCTCGGTGCGCATAGTCGACAATTGGTATGAATATTCCAAGGACAAATATAATTATAAGATTAGCTCCTGCCACCGCAGAGATGAATACAATAAAGAATTGAACAGATAAAATCAAAATATCCAATCCCATAACCATCTCCTTTTTGCTTTTGTATTTTAAAGAAGTGAAACCCGAAAGAACAGCATTGTTTCTTATTTGTTTACATTACAGCATCATTAAATTCTTGTCAAAACTTCACATCCATCTTTTGTAACAGCCACCGTATGCTCAGAATGCGCGGCTAAAGATTTGTCCTGCGTTTCAAAGGCAAAACTATTTTTATTTTGTCTGACTTTCCAGTCGCCAGCCGCAATCATTGGCTCAATAGCTAAAGTCATTCCTTCTTTTAAAACCGGGCCTTCGCCAACCTGACCAAAATTTGGCACTTCCGGATCTTCATGAAGCTCATAACCAACCCCGTGGCCAACAAGATTTCTGATTACAGAAAAACCTTCGCCTTCCACATATTTTTGAATCGCAAAACCAATATCGCCAAGATGCGCCCCGGGTTTTATTTTTTCAATCGCGACATCAAGCGCTCCTTTGGCAACTTTTATTAGTTTTTCCGCCTCATTGCTTATTTCCCCCACCGGCACGGTCAAAGCCGCGTCAACAAAAAATGGCTTGTTCTCCGGATTACAAGAAGCGCCCATTGGACAATGGCTGCATTTGGCAACCGGGTATAAAATTCCCAGATCCAACCCTATAATTTCCCCTTCTTTCAGCTTCCTTTCAGAAGGCACGCCATGGACAATTTCTTCGTTAACAGAGGTGCATAAAGCCGCTGGGAATCCCTGATAACCTAAAAAGGCAGGGTTTCCGCCACAAGCAAAAACAAGGTCCGAAGCGGCCTTGTTTAATTCCATTGTGGTAATACCCGGTTTTACTTTTTCTGCTATTGCCTGCAAAATCTTAGCCAGAACTTTTCCGCCTTCGGCCATAATATTTATTTCTTGTGGGGTTTTTATCCGAATCATGCGCTTCGCTTAAATTAAAAGTTAAAAATGAAAAATGAAAAATTTAGGAATTCCGTCGAAATTTTCTCTGAAAATTTTGACTCCATAATTTTTATTTTTGCTCTAGCGCCCTAACAATGTCCTCATGAACTTCCTCTATTGGTCTGTTGCCGTCAATTTTTACTAACAAACCATTGGCTGCGTAATGATCAATTACCGGCTGAATTTCTGTTTCAAAAACGTCTAAACGATGCCTGACAACTTCTGGATCATCATCCGCTCTTTTGACAAGCGGACCGCCGCATTTATCGCATTTCTCAAGTTTTTTAAATTCTCCAAAATATGGAATTATCCGGCCGCACTTTTCGCACATCCGGCGCTGGGTTAAGCGAGCATATGATTCATCAGCCGAAATATCAATCAGAATAACTTTTGCAAACTCAAGCCAGTCATACCATGCCAGAGCATCTTCCATTAATCGGGCTTCAATAAGTTTTCTTGGGCTGCCGTCAAAAACAACGCCTCCAAAATTTGGCTTATTTTTTAAAGCATCAATTTTATCCAACCAGAACTTAAAAATTAAAAAGGTCGGGATTAAATCGCCTCTTTCAAGAATTTCTTTAAGTTTCTTGGTGCTAAAATTATGATCCTCTTTGACGACTTCCCGCAACAGCTCTCCGCTGCCAATATATGATAAACCAAACTTCTCCTGAAGCATTTTTGCCTGGGTGCCTTTGCCGCAACCAGGCCGACCGAGAATTATAAGGATTAGTGGATTACTTTGCATTTTTTAAACTTGCATGGCAAAAATTTTTTTATAAAATCGCAGCGAGCCAAACGTTGAAAAAATTGCCGACGGAGGAGTGAAGCGACGAGTTTAGGAGGCAATTTTTAGCGAGGCGAGCCCGATTTTATTAAAATTTTATGCCTGCAAGCAGTTTTTTCCGCCGCTTTTTTGCTGCCAAAAAAGCGGTAAAATTTACAGCCCCTCATATTCCCTCATCGTCAACTGGGAATCAATTTGCCTAATAGTTTCCAAAACCACAGCCACCACGATTAGAATTGAAGTTCCGCCAACGGTGAAAGTGGTGATACCTGTGGCGCCTTGAACCACATTTGGCGCAATCGCGATAAGACCTAAAAATACCGCGCCGACTAAAAGCACGCGGTTAACGATAAAATTTAAAAAATCAGTAGTGGGTTTACCCGGTCTAATGCCGGGAATGAACCCTCCCATTTTTTGTAAGTTTTCAGAAATATTTTTTGGATCAAAGGTGACCGCTGTATAAAAGTATGTGAAAAGAAGGACCAAAATAAAATAGGCAACGCTATATACAATGCTTTGAGGACTAAGCGCTGTGCTTAAGAATGTTGCGGCTTTTGCCACCCAGGCTGTGCCGGAATTAGCAAAAAAGCTTCCCACCATGCCCGGCAACAGCATAATTGAAATAGCAAAAATAATTGGAATAACACCAGCTGGGTTAACATTCATTGGCAAATAAGTTGAGACGCCGCCATACATCTTGTTGCCGCGGACTCTTTTAGCATAAGAAACAGGAATATTGCGCCGGCCTTCGGTGATGATTACGACTCCGACAATGACCACGACAGCAATCACAGCAAACCCAAGATATGAGGGGATTTTTGACGGATCCCAAACAGCCAATGTCTGCCTAAAAGAAGAGGGGAAACCAGCCACAATGCCGGCAAAAATTAAAAGAGAAACGCCATTGCCAATTCCTTTTTCTGAAATTAGCTCTCCCAACCACATCAAAAAAACTGTGCCAGCTGTTATGGTTAAGATGGTGATTGATAATTGAAAAGTGGTCAAAACGCCGATAACCTGCTGGCTTTTTAAAATACTAATCATAGCGTAAGACTGCAAAGCGGCTAAGGGAATAGTTAAAAGCCTGGCATATTGATTAAACTTCCGACGGCCTGCCTCTCCTTCTTCTTTATACATTGCCTCCAGGGCAGGAAAAATCATAGTCAAAAGCTGCATAATAATCAAAGCGGTGATATAAGGACCAAGCCCCAACATAGCAATCGAAAAATTACTCATTGCGCCGCCGGTAAAAATATTCAACAAACCAAATAACTGATTGCCTTCAAAAAATCCCCTTAAGCGCGAAACGTCAATTCCGGGAACCGGAATGTTGGCTAATATTCGCGAAACGACAAAAACGCCCAAGACAAAAATAACCTTCTTACGCAAATCAGCGATTTTAAATATTTGAATTACTTTCTGCCACATTGTTCTCCGCCAGCTGGCGGATCAATTTAAAAGTTAAAAATGAAAAGGTAAAAAGTTAATTTTTCGGTTTTTAATTTTTAAATGTCGTTTTTATATTTTATATTTTCCTTTTTAAATTATGTTTCCTCCTGCCTTCTCCACCTTCTCTTTTGCGCTCTGGGATATTTGAAGGCCCTTAAAACTTAACTTCTTTTTTATTTCTCCGTCTCCTAAAATCTTAACTTCCGGCATTCTCCCTTTTATTCTACTAATTAATTTTCTTTCTAGCAATGATTTTATAGACACTATCTCCCCTTCTTTAAAAAATTTGCCTAAAAAACCAAGGTTAATTATGAGAGGCTTTGTCTGTGTTGATCTGAATTTATAGCCGCGCATCTTTGGCGTTTGCTTAACTAAATCGCGCCACTCTGGCCTGATTTTTGCACCGGCTCTTGATTTCTGCCCCTTAACTCCACGGCCAGAAAAAGTCCCGCGCTTACCGCCACGGCCAACGCGTTTCTTAGTTTTTTGTTTATTTGTCGATCTTATTTGATGTAGCTGCATAATTCTCCGTCCCGCCTTGGCGGGCGGACTAAATTAAAAGTGAAAAATGAAAAGTGAAAAATTTATGAATTCCGTTAAAATTTTCAAAGAAAATTTTAACTCCATAATTTTTTCCGCCTGCCTGGACGGGCGGATCAGCCTCGAGCTGAATTTTTTAATTTTTTTAGGGCTTCTATCGTTGCCCGAGCATTATTCAATTTATTAGTTGAACGACTAACGACTTTACCGCTAATATTTTCAATTCCAGCCAAGGCACAAATTATTCTAAGCATTCCCCCTGCTACCAATCCTCTACCTCTCTTTGCCGGCTTTAAAATTACCTGCGCCGCGCCAAATTTCGCTGAAACCTCATGAGGAATAGTCCCTTCTTTTGTGGGTACTTCAATTAAATTTTTTCTCGCTTTCAGCGCCGCCTTTTCAACTCCTAAAGTCACGTCCTGTCCTTTGGCTAATCCGATTCCAACTTTCCCTTTCATATTTCCTATGGCCACGGTTATGCGGAAAGAAAATCTCCGTCCACCAGCCACCACACGCGTCACCCGCGCCACGTCCAAAAGCCTCTGCTCATATTCAGACTTTTCTCTCTCCCTGGCTCTTGGTCTTCTTGTTGATTCGGTCATATTTTATAGGTCTTATGAGTCCTATCGGACCTATTTCTTAAAATTTTAATCCTCCTTCTCTGGCTCCCTCTGCCACCGCTTTTATTCGACCATGAAATTTAAAACCAGCTCTGTCAAAAACTATTTTTTCTATTTTTTTCTCTAATGCCTTTTTTGCCAAAAGCATCCCTATTTCTTTCGCCAAATCAATTTTCTTTTTACCCTTCGCCCTCTCAATATTTAAATCACTAATATTAATTAAGGTCGACATGCGTTGATCATCAATAAGCTGCCCATAAATATGCCGGTTACTTCGAAAAACAGCAAGCCGCGGACGGCTAGACGTGCCAAAAATCCTCGCTCTAATTTTGCGATGTCGCCTGGCTCTTTTCTGTCTTTTTGCTTTCATTTTATTTGGCATATATTTAGATTACATTTCGGTTGAAGCAGTTTTCTTGCCGGCTTTGATTTTAACCACCTCATCCTGATATCTTATCCCCTTGCCTTTATATGGCTCGGGTTTCTTTTTCGCCCTTAAAGCAGCTGCCACCTGACCAACTAATTGTTTGTCTGGACCAGAAACGCTAATAATATTTTTTTCCAGCTTAAATTCAATTCCTTCGGGTGCCTCAAATTCAACCGGGTGAGAAAATCCCAAATTTAAAACAAGCTTATTGTTTCCCTGCGCCTGAGCGCGAAAACCAACACCCTGAATTTCCAGTTTTTTCTCAAAGCCATCTTTGACCCCTTTGACCATATTGGCAATAAGCGCCCTGCCCAATCCCCAAAAAGCCATTATTTTTTTATCAGCTAGGGCTGAATCAGAAGCAGGAGAAATCAAAATTTTATTATCTTCCAGCTTGATTTCCAAATCCTGCGGAAACTTATATTGTAATTCGCCCTTGGGCCCCTTAACCATTATCAAATCGCCATCGATTTTTACTTCGACTTTTTCTGGAATTAAAATTGGTTGTTTTCCGATACGTGACATATGCGCTTCGCTAAATTAAAAGTTAAAAATGTAAAATGTAAAATTTAGGAATTCGTGAAAAATTTTTGAACAAAAATTTTTCACTCATTAATTATCAATTATTTTCTACCATATTTCACACAAAATTTCTCCGCCTAGACCAGCCTTTTTTGCTTCCTTATTAGTCATTAGTCCTTTTGAGGTAGAAATAATCGCCCGGCCATAACCCTGTTTAACGGGCCAGATTTGTCCTTTTTTCAAATAGAGCCTTCGTCCCGGCTTGCTTTTCCTTAAAACGCCTTGGATCGCTCCTTGCCCTTCATCGTATCTTAAAGTAATTGAAATCTTATGATTAGCTTTTTTGCCCTTTTCTTCAATACCGCCAATAAAATTTTCTTTCTCTAAAATTTTAGCCAAAGCAAACTTTAGGTTAGAAAAAGGCATTTCCACATTTGGCCTGCCCGCTGCTTGGGCATTTTTGATTCTTATTAACATGTCAGAAATTGTATCCATAGTTCTCCGCCCGCTGGCGGATCAATTTAAAAGTTAAAAATGAAAAAGTAAAAGTTAATTTTCCGGTTTTTAATTTTTAAATGTCGTTTTTATATTTTCTATTTTCCTTTTTAAATTTACCGCTTTTACCAGCTAGATTTCTTAATTCCCGGAATCATTCCTTGATTAGCTAATTCCCTAAAGCAAATTCGGCACAAATCAAAATCTCTCATATACCCACGCTTGCGCCCACAGCGAAAACAACGTCTAACAATTCTGGTTGTAAATTTGGGTTTTCTTTTTGATTTTGCAATTTGAGCTTTAGTCGCCATATGCGCTTCGCTAAATTAAAAGTTAAAAATGAAAAGTGAAAAATTTATGAATTACGTCAAAATTTTCTTTGAAAATTTTGACTCCATAATTTTTAATTTGTCTTTATTGGGAATCCCGTCATTCTAAATAATTCCATTCCTTCTTCTTGGGTTTTAGCAGTTGTCTTAACAGTTATTTCCAGACCAAAGATGTGATGAATATTTTCATGAGAAATTTCGGGAAAAATGATATGTTCTTTCAAACCAATCGTTAAATTACCGTTCTGGTCAACTGATTTTTGATTAAGTCCGCGGAAATCTCGACTTCGCGGCGAAGCAAGAGAGACCAACCTTTCTAGAAAATCAAACATCTTCTGTTTTCTCAATGTTGCCACCAAACCAACTTTCATTCCCTGCCTTGTTTTAAAAGCAGCAATGGCTTTTTTGGCTTTCGTAAAAACCGGTTTTTGTCCGACAATCATTGTTAAATCTCGAATAATTTCTTCTAGCGCCTTCTCGTCGCCGGAAAATTTTCCAATTCCAATATTAACCGTCACCTTTTCAAAGTGCGGAACCGCTAAGATGTTCCCATAACCAAACTTCTCTTTCATCGCCGGGATTACTTCTTTTTTGTATTTTTCCTGTAAACTTTTCATGTATTTTTAAACCTCCTGCCCGCACTTTTTACAAATCCTTATCTTTCCTGCGTCCGTTATCTTATAGCCAACCCGGGCCGCCTGATTGCATCTTTGGCAGATTAATTTAACATTGGCAACAGAAAAAGGCTTGGGGATTTCGATAACTTGCCCTTTTTCATTCTGTTTTCTGGGTTTTCTGTGTTTTTTAACCAAATTCATGCCTTCAACCATAATCTTGGAAAGTTCCGGAAAAACTTTCAGCACTTTGCCCTTTTTGCCTTTATCCTTGCCCGCAATAACTAAAATTGTATCATTTTTCTTTATTTTCATGCCAATTTTGTTTAAATTTATGAGCTCAATTTATTGTAGCGAAATAAATTTAACTACAAAATTGAGCACCGAGCATATAATTTATTAATTTAAAAAAATGCCTTAGATTAATAAATTATGTGCTCGGTAAAGGTTTTGTAACCAAATTTTCTGCTCCGCCCTGGGCGGATCGAAAATTTGGACAAAGCCCTCTAAACTACTTCCGGCGCCAGCGACGCAATTTTATCAAATCCTCTTTCTTTTATTTCTTTAGCCACCGGACCAAATATTCTGCCGCCCTTTGGCTCTTTGCCATCTAAAATCACCGCCGCATTATCGCTGAATCTAATATAGGAGCCGTCAGAGCGCCGAAAAGCCTTTCTTTGACGAACAATAACTGCTTTAACTATATCGCCTTTTTTAACCATTTTACGCGGCTCAGCTTCTTTAACAGAAGCAACTACAATATCTCCCAATTGCGCATAGCGCCTTCTGGTCCCGCCTAAAACCTTAAAACACTGGATAATCTTTGCTCCGGTGTTGTCGGCGACTTTTAACATTGTTCTTGGTTGCACCATATCAAAAAATTTCTAATATCTAATATCTAATTTCTAATCCAATCCCGCGAAGCGGGATATTATTGGTAATTGGTAATTATATCTTCCTTGCTATTCTCCATCTTTTGCCTCTGCTAATCGGCCGGCATTCGTAAATTGTGACCTTATCGCCAATCTTTGCTTCGTTTTTTTCATCATGAACCTTATATCTTTCCGTTACCTTAAATCTTTTTTTGTATTTCGGATGTTCCTTTAATCTGGTCACCTGAACAATTGCGGTTTTCTGCATTCTATCAGAAACCACCACCCCTCTCAAGGCTCTTATGGTTTTTGTTTTATTTCTTGTCATGTTTTTTGTTTAAAATAGCTTGCCCTTCCGAAGTTTTTTTACGAAGGAGGGCTCGCCCCTCCAAAGCTTTTTCGCGTAGGGGGGTTTGCTCTTCTGGCTTGCCTTCGGAAGTTCTTTGACGCAAAAGAGTCAATATCCTAGCTATCGCTCTCTTAGTTTGAGAAATTTCTCCGACATTCCTTAATTTCTTCTCTGCTAAACCAAAATTGAAAACTCTCGTTTTCTCTCTTAATTCTTTCAGCATTGTTCTTAGCTCTTCGTCTGTTTTGGAACGCAATTCCTTGATTTCTATTTCCATAATGAATTACTTACTTAAAAATTTAGTTTTGACCGATAATTTGTCAGCCGCGAGCCTCAAGGCCTCTTTAGCCACATCCGTTGTTATTCCGTCCATTTCAAATAGAATTCTACCAGGTTTTACCGGCACGACATAATGATCAACTGCTCCCTTGCCGCCGCCCATAGGCACTTCAGTCCCTTTTCTTGTCACCGGTTTATGAGGAAAAATTCTAATCCAGATTTTGCCGCCGCGCTGGACATACCGCGTCATTGCTCTTCTGGCCGCTTCAATTTCCCGGGCATTAAGCCAGCCTTCTTCTAAAGCCTTAAGGCCTGAAGAACCAAAAGCCAACTGCGTGCCCCTGGATTCTGCACCAGCGAATCTTCTTCTTCCTTTTTGCCATTTACGATGTTTTACTTTTTTAGGTAAAAGCATAAATTCTCCTATAAGTCCTATAAGACCTATAGGTCTTATAGGCTATTAGAATACATCTCCTTTATAAACCCAGACTTTAATCCCGACTGTTCCGTAGGTAGTGTAAGCTGTGGCTTGGGCGTAATCAATATTTGCCCTCAATGTCTGGAGGGGAATTTTGCCTTTGGCCATCTTCTCTTCCCGCGCGATTTCTGCTCCGTCAAGACGGCCTTTTGTTAAAATTTTTGCACCCTCTACTCCTTTTGATTGTAAAATTTTTGCCATCGCCTGTTTCATTGCCCGACGATAAGAAATTCTTTTTTCAATCTGTTCAGCGATTCCCTGAGCCATAATTGCCGCTCTGGATTCAGGAAATTTAACTTCTTCTATTTCCAGACGAACTTCCGCTTTTGCCAACGTCGTAGATTCTTTTTTGATAATTTTTTTAACATCTTCTCTTAATTGCTCAACGCCGCTACCACCCCGACCAATGATTATCCCGGGCCTGGCTGTCTTTATAACAATATTTACCGCATTGGCTGATCTCTCAATATCTATTCTATCAACGCCAGCTCTTAAAAGTTTTTGCGTTAAAAAATCTCGGATTTTTACATCCTGTTTAAGAAAATTTTTATATGACTTTTTATTATACCAGCGCGATTTCCAATCATCTGTATGCCCGATTCGGAAAACGACTGGATTAACTTTTTGTCCCACGTTCGCTTACGCTCAATTTAAAAGTTAAAAATGAAAAAGTAAAAGTTAATTTTTCGGTTTTTAATTTTTAAATGTCGTTTTTATATTTTCTGTTTTCCTTTTTCAATTATATTGATTTTCTCCTAAATACTTTCTTCATATTGCCAAAAGTCTGTCTGCTGAAAAATCTTTTCTTTGATTGAGTTGACGCTCCATATGGCTTTGCCGGCACCGATGGTTTAGTTTTTGACTCCGCCTGCTCTGGAACAGCCAGTATTTTTTCTTCTTTTTCAACAATAGATTTTTCCCTTAATTCTTCTTTGCCTGTCGATTTTTTCTTTTTAATATCAGAAATTTTAGTAGGAACCTTTTCATCCAAAATTAAATTTATCTTAGAAGTCCTTTTTAAAATAGGGGTCGCCCGACCCATAGCTCGCGGTAGCCAGCGTTTGAGGCTCAGGCCTGCTTCAACCGTTAATTTAGAAATAAACAAGTTATTTTCATCCAAGCTAAAATTGTGCTTAGCATTGCCGATCGCTGAACTTAATAATTTATACAATGGCTCGGCTGTCTTTTTGCTCATAAACCTAAGCTGAGCTTGAGCCTTTTTGGCATTCATCCCTTTTACTAAATTTGCCACCAATCTTACTTTCCTTGGCGACATTCTTAGATTGTCTAGTTTGGCTGTAACTTTCATATACCCCAATTAATTATTAACGAATTAATAAATTAACGGATTTTAATTCCCAATGCGTTGATTCGTTAATCCGTTAATAAACAATGGACTAATTTATTTTTTTTCTGCCGGCGCCTTTGCCTGCGCCGTTGCATTTTGAGCAGCAGCCGCTTCAAGCTCTCTTTGCATTCGTCCGCCGTGCCTGACAAATTTTCTGGTTGGCGCAAATTCCCCTAATTTATGACCGACCATTTCTTCAATAATAAAAACCGGAGTGTGCTGGCGGCCGTTATGAACCCCAAAAGTAAAACCTACCATCTCTGGCGTAATCACGCAAGCTCGCGCCCAGGTCTTGATAATTGTTTTATCACCCGCCTTTAAATCTTTAATTTTCTTTAATAATTTCTGGTCCACATAAGGACCTTTTTTTAGACTGCGAGACACGTTCGCTTACGCTCAATTTAAAAGTTAAAAATGAAAAGGTAAAAAGTTAATTTTTCGGTTTTTAATTTTTAAATGTCGTTTTTATATTTTATATTTTCCTTTTTAATTAATCCTTACTTCCTTCTCTGCAAAATAAACCTATTTGACCATTTCTTTTTTCTTCTTGTTTTAACCCCTAGCGCCTGCTTGCCCCAAGGAGTTTTTGGCCCTCTCCTTAAACCAATCGGCGCTCGGCCTTCGCCTCCGCCATGAGGATGGTCAACTGGATTCATGGCTGAACCTCTGACTGTCGGCCTTATCCCCATCCATCGCGCTCTTCCTGCTTTGCCAATGACCTCAATGCCGTGCTCAGGATTGCTGACTTGGCCAATTGTAGCAAAACAAGTATCTCTAAACTTTCTAATTTCACCTGATGGAAATTTTATGTCTGTGTATCCGCCTTCGTTAGCCATAACTTGGGCAAAAGACCCGGCCGAATGAACAAGTTTTCCGCCGCTGCCCGGGACAGTTTCAATATCATGAATTTGCGTGCCAACTAAAATATTTTTTAGCAAAAGACGATTGCCGATATTTGCCGGCGCGTTTTCTTGAGTTATAACTTCGCTGCCTGTTTTTAAATCATGCGGCGCAATAATATATCTTTTTTCGCCATCTTTGTAATTTAATAAAGCGATAAAGCAAGAACGATTAGGGTCGTATTCAATTGCGGAAACTTTAGCTGAGATTCCAAATTTGTCCCGTCTGAAATCTATTAAGCGATACTGCCTTTTGTGCCCGCCTCCTTTATGCCATACAGTTATACGGCCGCTGCGACCACGGCCTGCCTGTTTTTTTAACGGCGCCAGCAAGCTCTTTTCCGGTTCTTTGATAGTCAAAATCCCCTTCGTTTCAACACGAGTCATTTGCCTTCTTCCTGGGCTTGTTGGTCGATAATCTTTCATAATTTTGCTAAAAGGTTTGATTAATTATGTGCGCTACAGAATACGAATGACTTACAGATATACAGATAAACATTCTGTTGCGATAAGTGTTTCTCAATCTGTATATCTGTACTTATCTGTATGCTGGTAGCTATCGGGGCATTATTTCAATCTTTTCTCCTTCTGCTAATTTGACCATTGCTTTTTTGAAACCGGGCTTAAAACCTTCGCTCTTGCCAATCCGACGGGCTTTTCTTGGAGTGTTTACAATATTGACTTTATCAACTGCCACGCCATACAAATCCTGAACCGCTTTCTTGATTTCCTGTTTATTAGCCGGGGAGTAAACATTAAAAACGTAGATATTTCTATCAGCCAGCATACCGGACTTCTCTGTCACGCGCGGGGATTCTAAAATTCTGTAGGCTTGGGAAAAATGTTTTTTCTCAACCCGCTTGGTGAGCTTGGCCGGCTTTTGCAAAATTTCATCTAAATTCTTCTTGAGCTTTGGCGCCTCTTTTGGCGCGGCTTTCGCTGACTTTTCCGAAACCTTTGCCTTTTTAGCTTCCGGCTCTATTTTTTTAGTTTTTTTAAATCGATCAAATAATGACATATGAGCTTCGCTAAATTAAA
>JACQXN010000022.1 GCA_016208745.1 Candidatus Portnoyibacteriota bacterium
GGGTAAACTTCCAGCAAAACCAATAAGTGCTAACTTATTGAACACAGTAAAGACGGCGTTTACGCCGTCATTTGCTCCGGCTTTCGCCTAACGGCTCTAGGCCGGCATCCGACTTGCTGATTTCTGATAGGCAAAATTGGGTGTCATTCTATCAGGATATATTGCATCTTTTTCGGGAGGCGCAAAGAACAAAAACCGAATAGGATTTAAAATATTTTGCCTGGTTTCAAGTTTTAAGTCCGAATAAAAAAATTAGGCTAAGTTTGTAGAAATGTTTTGAAGTGATTTTCTGGACAGGGGTTCAATTCCCCTCTTCTCCACCCCCCTACTCCGCCTAAGGCGGATTCGGAAGGATAAACCGTCGTTAATTTTAATAATTCAAAATTCTATTTTTATCCGCAATCGAATCAATACTCAAATAAGAGGGCTCGAAGTTAGGCTGATAGATGAAACCGGGAAGCAACTGGGCGTTGTTTCAACTTCACAAGCTTTAAGACTGGCCCAAGAAAAGGGCCTTGATTTGATAGAGGTGGCAGCCAAGACAAGTCCACCGGTTTGCAAGATTACTGATTTTGGAAAATTCCAGTATCAGAAAGAAAAACAAGCCCGGCTTCAAAAAACGAGCCAGAAAAAAAGCGGGCTCAAAGGAATAAGGATTGGCTTGACAACTGCCAGACATGATTTAGAGCTTAAAACCAAGCAAGCGGAAAAATTTTTAGGCAAAGGCTACAAAGTTAGAATTGAAATAGTTTTAAGGGGCCGTGAAAAAGCATTCCAGCAATTGGCCAGACAAAAAATAGAAGAGTTTAAATCGCTGCTTGGATCTGACGTTATAATTGAGCAACAGATATCCAGACAGCCGCGAGGATTTAGCATGATTATCGGAAAATAATTTCATAGAAGCAAAAATAAACGCCAGAAAATACACGCAAAAAATAAACGCCAAACTTTAGCGTAGCGTAGCGTCAAATTGCTTAGCGTAAATTAGCTTCTACACATATGCCGCGAACAGGAAAAACAAAAAAAGCGCTGCGAAAGCGCTTTAAAATCACAAAAAATAAAAAAGTGATGCACCGGCCAATTGGCCAGGACCATTTTTTGGCCAAAAGATCAGGCAATAAAACCAGATCGAGAAAAGGCAAGAAACAATTTAACTTTTCTGCTAAAACTTTAAAGAAGACTATTTTTAAATAATTCACCACTTATGTCATTCCGGCCCCGTATCATGGTACAGGGTAAACTGCAGCGGGAATCTAGAAATTTATTTTATAAAGGCCTAGATTCCGCATCAGGTGCGGAATGACAAAATACAATAATGCCGCGAGTTAAACGAGCAGTCCATGCTCACAAAAAACGAAGGAAAATATTAAAACTGGCCAAGGGTTATATGTGGGGCCGCAAGAACCGCTACAAAGTCGCCAAAGACGCGGTTAGGCATGCTTTATCGCACGCTTATTTTGATCGCCGAAAGAAAAAGGGCGATTTTCGCACCCTTTGGAATATTCAAATTAACGCCGCCTGCCGAGAACAAGGCATAACCTATAGCCAATTTATAAATACGCTCAAAAAAAATAAGATAGAGCTGGATAGAAAAACACTGGCTGATTTAGCACAAAATAATCCCGAATCTTTTAAGAAGATCGTCGAATTTTCCACCAAGTAATCAGCAGGGCTCCAAAAGAGTCAATCATTACATCGGTTAAAACGCCGACTCGCTCGCTGATAAAAGATTGATGGAATTCATCTGAGACCGCGTATAACAAAGTTAGCAAAAAAGCCCAAAGCAGGGCTTTTTTGATTGCGACGCTATAATTTTCAAGCGCGCGCAGGATTAACAAAAACAAAATCGCAAATTCAACCATATGCGCGCCTTTACGCAAAACAAAATCATAGGGCCAAGAAAAGCCTGATTTTAACCCAGAGCGGTTGGAAAGATAAAAAATCAGGCCTGCCCACAAAATTACCGGCAGCCAATATTTAATAAATTTAGTCATAAATTTCTCCCTCCTTTTTAAAGGAGGGTTGGGGAGGATTTTTTTATAATTCTATCTTTTTCGATTCTAACCCCCTCTTTCTTCAATGTTTTTGTTTTCTTTTTTGTCCCCCAAGCATACCCGCCAATTTTTCCATCAGATCTGATAACTCTGTGACAAGGGACTTTTGGATCACGATTTTTATTTAAAGCATTGCCAACTGCCCGAGCTAATTTTTTATTGCCTAACTTTGCTGCCACTTGCTTATAGCTTAAAACCTTTCCACGCGGAATTCTTTTAACGATATTATAGACTCTTTTCTGAAATTCGATCATAATACGAATTCTGTCATTCTGCGGCCGAAAGCCAAAGAATCTACCACCAATGTGGGCAAAGAAAATTTGGCACCCGCCAGAGATTCTTCGCTTCATTACATTTCGCTCAGAATGACTATACTTTTCTTTCCAAAAACTCCCTTGCTTTCCTTAAAACCTCCTGCCCGTTTTTATACCCCTTTAATTTCTCCATTGCCTCATTAAAGCTTAACCATTCAAAATCCTCGTGTTCAAAAGAAATTTTTACTTCTTTGTTTTTTGACTCAGCCAGAAAAAAAGTAACGAATTTTAAAACCGTTTCACCCATTTTTAATCCCCGCTCTTTTATTTGATAATCATACTTAACTTTAAAAAAGAATCTGATGGTTTCTTTAAATCCCGGAATTAATGTTAAATCAGATAAACCGGCTTCCTCACTGATTTCCCGCAAGGCTGTCTCTTCCAGTTTCTCGCCTTTTTCAATCAAACCTTTTGGAAAATTCCAATGCCCGGCTCGGTGTTTCAAAAGCAGGTATTTAATTTGGCCGTCTTTTTCTTTATAAAAAACAACTGCGCCGGCTGATTTTTCTGTGGGCATGTTCCCTCTGGTCAAATGCAAAATTCAAAATGAAAAATGCAAAACGACAATTTAAAATCAAGTTTAATACTAAAAACTTTTATTAACAAATCGCCTGCCAATAACATTAACTTCTAGAATACTCCCTTTATCGCAAAGATGTTTAACTTGATGCAAATCATTAAAACTCCTTTTGGAAATTTTAAGCAATGCCGCCAAAATCGGGTCGCGATGAGAAACAAAAACCAAATTCTGGCCGGGATATTTTTTAACGGCCTTGTTTATCGCAAATAAAAATCTTTTTGCTTGTTGGACCAGGCTTTCGCCCGCTTTGACTGTCGCGGGCTTACGCCAATATGTTTGCCAGATTTTTGGATATTTTTTTGCAACCTGCTCGGCTGTCATCCCTTTCATAAACTGCCCAAAGCCTGATTCTCTTAAATTTCTATCAATTATTATTTTGGGGCTTTTTTTGGAAATTGCTTTCTTTATTATTTTTGCGGTTTCTTGCGTCCTTTTTTGCGGGCTTGAAAAAATTACGCTGATATTTTTTTTTCTTAAAAACATTCCGGCTTTTTTTGCCTGGGCTTTGCCTTTCTCGCTTAAACGCATCGGCAAATAACCATAAATTATATTTTTATGATTTACAACCTCGCCATGACGGACTAAATAAATTTTTATAGGTTTCATTTTAGATTATTTCTTGGGCGATCAAGAAATCTTTTAATATTTCAAATATTTTTCTGTGCCCTTCTAAATTTGGGTGTAAGCCGTCTTCTAGCAAATTCTTAAAATCACCAACCGATATCTTGCTTGAGATATCAACGAAATAAACGCCTTCCCGTTTGCAAATATTTTTAATCACGCTATCGTATCGCTTAATATATTCGTTCTTATAAGATTTATCTTTATTCCAGGGGATCGGGATGGTCTTTAATTCATCAACTGGTGTTAAGCCGAGAAAAACTATTTTCGATGAAAAACCCTTAGCGCTAGCAATTAATTTCTCGACATTGCCGCTAAGCTCTTTAAGAGAGATCCTATTATCGTTTTGGCTACGTAGAAATTGCGAATCATTGATGCCGATAGCAAAAATAATTATAACCTCTTCGTCTTCAGAAAATCTCTGCTTCACTTCAAAGTTAAACCTCTTTAACAAATCCTCTGTGGTATTTCCGGGTACTGCGAGATTATACAAGCAATAATAATCATCACCCGATAAATTTTTCATTCCCAAAAAGCTAGCCAGGCGCTGAACCCAGCCATTAACCAAGTCAGAAGAACTAAAGGCTATGCTATCGCCAAACACAAAAAAGGCCTTATCCATAAAATTATTTTTTATGCGTTTTTAAAAACTTAATCAATTCTTCATATCCCATCGTATTGATAATATCTTTTTTCTCTGCCCAACCCCGCCGCGCCTGCGCAACGCCATATTCCATTAACCCCAACTGCGCTCTATGATGGGAATCTGTGTTGATAATCATTCTAACTCCGGCCTCTTTTGCCCGTCTAATATTACGATCATTTAAATCAAGGCGGTCAGGATAGGAATTAATTTCCAAAACCGTGCCGGTTTCCTTGGCTACTTTTAAAATCTTCTCAAAATCAAGCTGATATTCATCACGCCGACCAATCAACCGGCCGGTGGGATGAGAAATTATATCAACGTGCGGATTTTTCATTGCCCTTATCATTCTTTCTGTCATTTCGCCTTTTTTCATTTTGAATGTTGAGTGAATTCCAGCAATAACATAATCCAAGCTCGCCAAAGTTTCATCCTCTATATCAATTGTCCCATCGTTTAAAATATTAGCCTCAACGCCTTTCAGTATCCTGAAATTTTTGAATTTCGCGTTAAGCTTATCTATCTCTTTGTTTCGCCTGGCAATTTGTTTTTCATCTAAACCATTCTCAATTCTTAAAAATTTTGTATGGTCGGAAATCCCTATATATTGATAGCTCATATTTCCGGCGGCTTGAGCCATCTCGCTTATAGAATTTTCTCCGCCGTCCCAATCTGAATGACAATGCAAATCGCCCTTGATATCTTCTAGCTCAATTAATCTTGGTAAACCATCGCGCTTGCCCTGATCCGCCCTTTGGCGGAGAAAAGCAGCCTCAATTTCACCTGTGTTTTCGCGCAATTCCGGCGGGACATATTCAAGCCCTAATGCTTTATAAACCTCCTCTTCGGTTTTGCCGGCAATTTGTTTTTTGCCCTTTCCGCCCGAGGCGGATCCGCCTTTGGCAGAAAATACCCCGTATTCATTAAGCTTTAAACCTTTGCCTTGTGCTATTTTTCGCAACGAGATATTATGGTCTTTGCTCCCTGTAAAATACTGAAGTGCCGCGCCAAAACTTTCTTTTGGCACAACTCGGATATCCGCATCCAAACCCAGATCCAACCGGACTGAACTTTTGGTCTCGCCTTTTGCTATAATTTTCTCTACTTCGGCCATTGAACAAAAATAATCCATCACTTTTGATGAATTATTGGAAATAACCAAGATATCTATATCGCCCACTGTTTCTTTCATTCTTCTGATAGAACCTGCGGCAATTGCCTGCGAGATAGAATCCAATTCTCCAAGCCTCTGCTCAAATCTGCGGGCAATAGGCAAAATCATCCCAAGCGTAAATCTTCCTTGACCGCTTTTTGAGAATTCAATTCCGCGCAATATATTTTGCTCAACTTTTTTCCCAAACCGCGGCAAATCATGAATTTTGCCGGTTTTAGCCGCTTTTTCCAAATCTTTTAACGTTTTTATTCCCAGCTTTTCATAGAGCGTTTTTATCATTTTTGGGCCGAGGCCCTCAATCCCAGCTAGCGCTTCCAAATCAACCGGACACTCTTTTTTTTGTTTTTCGTATTCTTCAATCTTGCCCGTTTTAATATATTCCTCTATTTTTTCTGCCAGCCCTTGCCCAATTCCCTCAACTTCCATTAAAGCTTTTAAACCGCCTTCTTTATAAACTTCTTCCAAATCCTCTTCCATGGGCTCAATAAATCGCGCCGCCCGCGAATAAGCCTGCGGTTTGAAAGCCACGTCTTGCATCGTAAAATACTCGGCCATCTGATAAAAAATTTTAACAATTTTTGCGTTTATCATTAAATTCATTATATCGCGCCAAAGGCGGCAAAATCAAATTTGCGTAAAAGAAAAAGCGGGCTTAAACTTAAGCCCGCTATATTATTGAATTATACATTCTTGTCGGTAAAGACAAACTTCTCCAAAAGATTCTTTTTGGACAAAGACAAATGTCTCATCTTTATGTATTATTTCTCCCAATAAGATACTGCTTTCTCTGTAAAGTTTCCCGCCCCTTATCTGTAGGACCGCCTCAAATGCATAACAAGTGGGATGTAGCCGCCCCATTTCATGCTCACAATATTTTTTGTATGTTTTGTATCTCTTTCCGGCGGTCTTTTTATTCTCGGCGTGCTTCTTCACACATTCTGGATTATCGCAGTATGCCCGATTAATATCCCCGACATCATAAGCTGAAAACTCGAAATATTTTAAGCAGTAGAAACAAAGTATTTCATAGGTCTTCTTTTCCCTAGACATAAGCATCCCCCTTATCGCTTTTTAAATAAGGGGCTGGATAAAGCGCATAACGAGAAAAACGCGAAAACCAAAATGAGCAGGCAGCCGGTACTAATTTTCGCGCAAGCGCCAATGACCATACCAATAAAATTGCCCAATTTGATAAAGAACCACATTTTTAAGCCCCCTTTTTTTAATTTTTTTGACTATGTATAATTGTTTTTTAGCATTAATCGCCTTAAAAGTCAAAAGCGTTAAGCCAATCTATTATACGCCAGAAGAAAATTTATCTATCAACTCTTTTGTTTTTTGAAAAACCGCGCTACTAACTCTCCTTTTTTTAATCAAGGCCGTCGGCGCTTTTATTTTTTCCGGCCTCACAATTGTGCTATCTTTTTTAGCCAACGTTTCCAAAATTTCATTTTCTTCTTTGTTCCGGCCCAAAATAATGTGAACAAAAGCCTTCGACGCGCTCGCCCCATTTTTCGTGTGGCTCGCTTGCTCAGGCAATAAAAGAGGGTTATTCCCTGAGCGAGATCCGCGAAGCGGGACGAGTCGAAGGGTTTTAATATCAATCCAAAAATGGCGGCCAATTTTTATTAAATCTAAATCGTAAACATCGTAATTTGGTTTATACACGGCTAGTTCTCTTAGGCGCTCGGCAAAACCAGATTGGGTTAAAGCGCAGCCGCCAGCTGGCGTTGGGTATTTTTTAATGCCGAACTTCTCTGCCAAAACCATTTGTTTTTGGCGGCTGCGGCCGGAAATATCCAAAAGTTTTTCACGACTCACTCGCCCATCAAGCTCTGGAATTGTCGGTTTTAATAATTTAGCCGAAAGCGGCCGCAATAAATATCCTTCCAGCCCAGCCTCTTTTTCTACAATTTGCAGTGATTTTTTATTCTGCGACATTGGCCGCTCGCCTAAAACCTCGCCTGTAGCCACCAAATTAAATTTTTCTTTTTTCATGATTTCGCCCGCTTTTTTAAGCATTAAAGCATGGCAGTCAATGCAAGGATTCATTCCCGCGCCATAGCCGTATTTTGGTTTTTTTAAGACACTAATAAATTCTTTGCTAATATTTTCTTCGCGCAAAGAAACTCCAATTTGCTTGGCTGACTGCCGCGCTAAACTTGGCTCACAAAAATTGGTAATAAAAAATATTGGCACAACTTCTATGCCCTGCTCCATTAATAATTTTGTTGCCAGCATTGAATCCAGCCCGCCGGAAAACAAAACTATGGCTTTAGTTTTTCTGCGTTTTTCCATAACCAAATACTAATTGAATTTTATTTTTTGAGCAAGCCAGGTAGTAGAATTAGACTGTGCCTGCTATAAAAATTATACTGGGATTTCGCTACCCGGCAAGAAAAAACCGAGAGAAATATCTTCTCTCGGTTAAAGTTCGCCGTTTGTAACTCTATTTTTTACACCTGCATTGCCGCAATTTCTTCTGCGGCTGCCCGGACTCTATCTTTTGTCCATAATTTCATCTCGCCAAAAGTATAGACAATATCCGATAGGTTGTAGACGATAATAATTTTTAAAAAACCGGCTTCTCGCATATTCTTAACGCCGCCTTGCTGGCGATCAATAAGAATCAAATGTGTCATGTCTTTTGCCGGATACCCGCTCTGTTCTAGTCTTTTGGCCGTTTCAAATTTACTCTGGCCATTGGTTATAACATTATCAATTGTCCAATAAGTATGCCGATCTGGATCATATTTACCATTAACCCAATCCTGATGGATGCCGTGAGATTTTAAAGCTTCACGCATTATCCGATGACAAATTGGGCTGCCGTTGATATTTTGAAATTTCATAAAACTAAACATAGCAACAGCCTGCGCCAAAGCCGTGCCGGCGGTAGGGATGCCAATTAAACAAATTTGTTTTTCACCCAAAAAATCCTTTTCATTTTCTGTTTCCAGCTTCTGTATGAGATAGGTTATTTTTTTACCAATTTGATATTCCAAGACAGGATGGTCAGTCAGATCCTCTCGGCCGGAGACATAAATATGACTTTCGATTCCCGAGCTAAGCTTTATCGGCTTCTTACTCCATCTGATAAAATTAAATTTGGCCATAAAATACATGACATCCAGATCAAAATGATAAAAAACTTGACCCGAAGGTACGGCAAACCCCATAATATTTCTCCCTTAATGAGTCTCTACCGCGGGCACTGGATAACGCCTCTGCAGAGAATTGACCTTGTGATGAATGTACGCGCTTTCCATATCTTTTGTCGCAAATTTTCTCCCGCAATGCTTACACTCAAAATTGACCTCTGCGCCAGACAAGTTAACAAAAACAATATCAGCGCTCTCGCAATTTACGCAATGATAATTATATTGCCTTTTCCCATTCTGATATCCCATTTTACGTCCTCCTTTATCGGTAAATTTGAATATATTGTCAAAAAGCTATTTTAAAAAGACTACATCAAAAAGCTTAATTTGTCAATCAAAAACGCCTCGCAAAGTGCGTGGCGGTTTTTTAAATCCCTCCTACCCTCCCTTTAAAAAGAGAGGAATAAACTAAAACAAACTATCCTGCTTGGAAAAAGCTTTCTGCTCTCCATGAGTAAAAATTTTAACTTTCCCATATTCGCCATCATAACCGGGCTCAACTTTGACTTTCCCTTCGCGAACGCGGATTATTCCTTCGGCTATTTCTGCTTTAACAGATTTTTCTAATTCGTCTTTTGGAATTTCCATTAAAATTTTTATCTCGGTCCCGAATCGATTAAGCAACTCCCTGTATTCTCGTTCCACCGCTTTTGTGCCTGTTCCAACGCCTATGGTGTCGGCAATTATTTCTTCCAATGGGATAAGACTGGAAAAAGGAATTGCGCCTTGTAATTTATAGCCGACTGATCTATTGGCTAACACATCAACCCGATTCATCACTCCGATGGTTAGAGGCCGGCTGCAAACCGGACAAATTCCTTTATGTTTTTTGGTTTCTTCCGGAGAAAAACTGATTTTACAAACCCTATGGCCGTCAAAATGATATTTACCTTCTTCGGGAAAAAATTCAATTGTGCTAGTCATTCTTAAAGGATTGGAAAGCGGCGCGCGCCGGCCGAGCCTTAACGCTTCATTAATTTTTTTATAACTTAATTCTTTGCCTTCCAGAATATTTGCCTCGCGGCCAATCTTTTGCGGGCTATGGGAATCAGAATTGGAAATTAAAGTTATGTCATCAAGCATTGAGACTCGCCAGTTCATTGCCGGATCAGAAGACAAGCCGGTTTCAGCCGCATAAATATATTTTGAATATTCATCAAAACATTCGCTGATGGAGTTAAAACCCGACATTGAACCAAAAACCGAAAACCAAGGCGTCCAGATGTGCGCGGGAACGATCATCGCTTCAGACGACAAATTTAAAGCGATTTTTGCCACCTCTTTGGCATCTAATCCTAAAATCGGCCGACCATCAGCTTTTAAATTTCCCAGCCAGCCAAGATGCGTATTAAATTTTTCAACGAATTCAAGATTGGGCGCAAAAACAATTAAATGAATTTTTCTTGTCCGGTCGTTTTTTTTATAAATACAGCTTAATTCGCTAGTTAAGATATAACGCACAGGTTCAGGCTGGCTTGGCGGCAAATACCAATTATTGCCGTTTTTTAATTTGGCAGTTTGGGGCTTAAGCTTAAAAAGGCCGGGTTCGGCTGGTTCAAGCTTGGATTTTAGCTCCTTAAACCACAAAGGATGGGTAAAATCCCCTGTGCCCAAAATATTTATTCCCTTGATTTTGGCCCAATAATCTAAGTGCTCCAAATCCATATCGCGCGATGTGGCGCGGGAATATTTTGAATGGATATGAAAATCAGCAATATACCTCATAATATTGTACGAACCTTGCAAAATTACATTTAATTTATCCTTGCATCGAAAAATTTTGTAAGAAAATTGAGATGAGCGAGGCGCCTGCCTGCCGGCAGGCAGGCGAAAAATTGGCGACGGAGGAGTGAAGCGACGAGTTTAGGAACTAATTTTTAGCTGAGCGAATCTAATTTTCTCAAAATTTTATCGCTACAAGTAATCTTTTGGTTACTTTTCTGTTAGCAGAAAAGTAACAAGAAAAAATTATTTTCTAGCGATAACTAATAAATTTTTATTACTCCCTCTTTTCAAGACCCCGAATTCCTCAATCGCAAAACCTGTCCTTTTAATTAATCTCTTTAATTCTCCTTTTCTGAAATTATGATAATATCTTTGCGAAATATTGCCCCATGGCTCTAATGTATCAAGAAAATCCAAGTCTGACTTGCCAAAGATTTTTTTCAATGTATATTTAAAAAGCAAACGCCAATAAGTATCTTTTTGCCACAAATACCAGGTGCTTAGAATTAATTTCCCGCCAGGTTTTAACACTCGTTTGGCTTCTTTTAAAAATTCTTGACGCAGATGCCTGCTTGGGATATGGTGCAAAACAGCGATGCAAAAAATCTTGTCAAAATGATTATCGGGAAAAGGAATCTCCAAGCCATCAAAAACCAAAAATTCCTGAACTGGATATTTAGCTCTCGCAATTTCAGTAAGTTTCTCGGAATTATCTAGGCCGGTATATTCAATCGCCTTGCCTTTGAATAGTTCCAGCAATCGGCCGTTGCCGCAACCAAGATCCAGAACTTTATCGCCTGTACCAATATAATTTGCCAAAGGCCGAAATTCTTCCCACATTAATTTTCTGGTACGCGAAAAGTCATGGGCGATTTTATCGTAGCTTTCCTTAACTTCGTTTAGAATTTTTAGAGCGGCTTCTCGCTTCATACTTAGCTACGGAATACGGATAAATACGGATATACAGATAAGATAAAAATTCGTAAATCCGTATATCTGTAAGTGATCCGTATTCCGTAGCACGCTAGCACATAATGCTTGCTTATATTATCCAACAACTGACTATCAAAAAAGCCAAAACCCCGCAAGATTTGGCAAAAATAAAACGCGAGGGCAGTTTTATATTTAAACAAAAAATTCCGACCAATATCCAGTTGCTTAAAGTTTATAACGATTTACTCAAAAAGAGAAAGGTCAAAAAAAATCCACCGCTGGAAAAAATGCTCAAAACTAGAGAAATTAGAACTTCGTCCGGGGTAGCAGTTATAACAGTCTTAACAAAACCATTCTTGTGCCCGGGCCAATGCCTTTATTGCCCCAATGAAAAAGGTATGCCTAAAAGCTATCTAAAGCCTTGGAGCGCTTAAAATGACTGGGCATCCAACCGATAAGATTGAATTGATTGTGCTTGGCGGAACCTGGAGCGCCTATCCAAAAGAGTATCAGTATTGGTTTATCAAAGAATGCTTTAGGGCGTGTAATTATAAAAATCCTCCCCAGCCCTCCCCAAAGGGAGGGAACGATTCCCCTCCTTTAGGAGGGGTTAGGGGAGATTTTGGACTTAAATCCGAGCAGCACAAAAACGAAACGGCCAAACACAGAATTATTGGCTTAACTTTGGAAACGCGGCCTGATCACATAAATATAGAAGAGATAAAACAGATGCGGGATTTAGGCTGCACCAGAATTGAGCTTGGCGCGCAAAGCCTTTATGATGATGTCTTAAAAAAGAATCGACGAGGGCATAATGTTGCCCAAACTATTGAGGCGACAAAAATGCTAAAAAACGCTGGCTTTAAAATTAATTATCATATGATGCTCAATCTGCCCGGCTCTACTATTTTGCGCGACGAAAAGATGTTTGATGAATTATTTTCCAATCCCGATTTTCAGCCCGACCTTTTAAAAATCTACCCTTGCGTTGTTTTAAAAACCGCGCCGCTTTATAAAGTCTGGAAAAAGGGAGAATATAAGCCCTATTCGGAAAAAGAATTAATAAATTTAATTTTGCGCATTAAACGAAAAATTCCGCCCTATGTTAGAGTTCAAAGAATTATCCGCGACATCCCCGGGCAAAGCATTGTGGCTGGAAGTAAAATTACTAACTTACGCCAACTAATTGATGACTCGGGCAAAAAAATCTGCCAATGTATCCGTTGCCGCGAAATACGCGGACAATATTCCAATACGGATAAAATTAAACTAGTCCGCCGCGATTATGAAGCTTCTGGCGGCAAAGAAATATTTTTGTCATACGAAAGTCCTGATAAGAAAAAATTATATGCGCTGTTACGCCTGCGGATTCCTTCCACGGAAACCGCGACTCTCCCAATATTAAAAAATACTGCGCTTATCCGCGAGCTTCATACTTATGGGCAGCTTATTTCGCTTACCGCTAACCGACTACCGACTACCGCCACCCAACACAAAGGCCTTGGCAAAAAACTGATGGCCGAAGCTGAAAAAATCGTTAGCAAAGAATTCGGCTGGGCGCCCACCTCGACTCGCCGTCAAGGCAAGGCTGGGCATTCGGGTAAAATTTTGCCAAAGGCAAAATCAGCGCTATTTGGATGCAAAAAAATAGCTGTTATCTCCGGCATTGGCGTCAGAAAATATTACAAAAAATTAGGCTATAAGCTTGCGCAAGAATATATGATTAAAGGCTCATCCCATTGACCGCAAAAATTTAAAGTGATAATTTAATATATCGGAAGCAAACAGAAAAACTGCTTTCTGCTCTTTAAAAATAATCTAGTGCAACAAAATTCTTAAAATAAATTTCACGGCTCAAATAAGGAGGGGCTATGCAAAACCAGAAAGACCTTAAAAAGATTAGAGAGTTTCTGCATGATGGGGACGGGCCTGTTCATTATCATGGACAATGTTTACCTCTTGATATTATCAATGTCCTGCCGCAACCTCGTAGAACATTTGAAGATATCGAAGAACTGGCTCTTGATGTCGCAAAAAAGGGGCTTTTAAACCCGATTACTGTCGCCGCTTTCAACTCAGCGACTTGCAGTGAGTTTTTAAAAATAATCAATGTATTATGGGACGCCAATTATCGATTGGAAGATCTTCGCCCTGTAAAACTAAACGGGGAAAAAGTCTTTTATATTCTCCTTGCCGGAGAACGCAGGTTCAGGGCATTTAATATGTTATGGGAAATGGGTTGTATAGAATGCCAAGAAAAATACGGCCACGAGCCAGAAGGAAAATGCCTGAAAAGACATTTTGACGACAAAAATATTGAGGTCCGGCTCTGTGATAATATTCCGCCGCTTAATGCTTTGTATCTTCAGCTTTCCGAAAACACGCATGTACGCGTCCCTGCTCACGAAGAAGCCAAAGCATATTCCCAACTTTTTAAGTTAGTCAAACAAGCTGACCCTAACGTCTCTGTCGCCTGGTTTGCCAGACAAGTCGGAAGAAGCGCCTCCACAATACGGAACGCGCTTAATTTTTGCGAGCTGCCTTCCTCAATTCAGACAGCAACAGAAAAGGGAAAGGTTCCCTACGGCATAGCGCTTGAATTATCCCTGCTATATGGCAAGGGCGTTAAAGGAGACGAGCTTAAATGGTGGCTCATGAGAGGCATTGTCGAAAATAAAAGCATCCCTAATTTTAGAAAAATAGTCAGAGATTATCTGGAAACAATTACCTCCGGCCAATCTTCACTGCTTGACTTCTTTAGCGACGAAGAAAAAAGGCAGGCAAGAAGAATGCACATTAAACAAGCAGTGGCCACAGAAATAATTAAAAGTCTCTGGGCTTTTATCGGGTACTGGTCAAAAGTTTTTAGATTATTTGAGGAAGGACGGCTAGGTAAAGAAGATTCTCCTTTATCTGAACGAAGCCCGGCACGACTTTTTCGCCGACAAGTGGAGTTGATGGAACTTCAAATATTACCGCATATCCAGAGTTTTTTACCAAGAAAAAAGATTCTGGAAATTAAAAGAGTGCTTCAAGAAACGAAAATCGCATTAAAAAATCTTGATACCCAATAGGCTAAACAAAAATTTTACATAAAAAACGCCGAATCAATAAATGGTTCGGCGTATTATTTTTTCTCTTTGTTTCTACTTCTTCTTGATAGAGGAAAAAAAGCTTCTGGCCTTATGCCTGGCAATAGCATTTGAGGTTCTGGATAGGCGACTCTTTTCATCTTTAATAATATCCCCCACCTGTAATAAGGAGCTGCCGGCACGACCGCAGCGCACTCACCTTCAATAGGACAAACTGCGCAAGGGTTTTTATATCTAGCTGGCCAATTACGCAAATCGCGTATTAAATCTTCGGGCTCTATTAGAATAGCTCCATTTTGACTAGATGAATTCTGAAAATTACGCGAACAAAGATTCCGCGAGAGAATCCATAATGCTGGGTTAATCGCAAGATGCGACATCCTGTTTTTTGCTAAAAACCTTTGTGACCAGATGGCAATTTCGTTTATTAATCGCTCTCTGATGCTTACTGCCGTCTTCCCTTTTAAAACTTCTGGATGCCGGTTCCTAGTTTCAAATGGAGCAAGGCCGTTAAAGTCTATGATGCCCGTCGACCAAAGCACTCTCAAGGCATGGAAATCAATCGGCAAAGGGCAGGGCATATTTTTAATAAGATTTTTTTCCTGCAGCCAAATTACAAACAGCGAAAAAATCTTACGCCTCATCCCCGAAAAACCGTTTCCATTTTTCTTTTTATCAATCTTTGCAAAAACTTCCTCAAAATCTTCTGCCCCCTCAAAAAGTTTAAGCGGGTTGCCATCAGCCAGAAACAGAAGGGCGCGTGAATTTCTAATCCAAGCGCTAGAATGTTCTTTCATTTTATACAGAAAGCTTTCTAGCCCTCTTGTTTTGTTTTCGCCATCGGAGTTCCTCTCCGTTACGCCCTTAAAAATATTCTCAATATTGTCTGAAGAAAAATTATTAACTACAATGCCCGGATTAAAAATCTCTGGGATTTCCCTTCTTAAAGAATGCAGCCACTTAAAAGGGTCTTCGCTAATAACGCCTCCTCTCATAAACATAGCCGCGTAGAAAAGAAAAAGAGATAAATCCAGCGGATTTTCCGGTAATGGCCCGCGATCTTGAGGAAGGATAATTCCTTCAAATATACCGCTTTTTTCTTTCCACCCTTTTTCGAGAATTTCAAAGACTTCTAGCGCCCTCCTTTCATCAAAGCCAACGCTTATTTTCATTTTTTTCACCTCCTTTCAAAAAATTTTTAAACAACTATTCAAGAATATTATCAGAATACCTGTTTCTGGTCAATGCCCTCCAACACCCCCATTTGACGCCAAAAACCCAAAGTGATAAATTTAAAACATAGAGCATCTGGGAGGGGTGTTTTTAATTTTTGTTCTTGAACAAATAAAGATCTATTTAAAAATATATACCAAGAAGGAGAAAAAAATGGAAAGAAGAATAGGCGATGAAATTCTTATTTTTTCTGGTAATTCCAATCCTATCCTAGCTCAAGAAATCTGTCAGCACTTAGAAATTCCGCTGGGCAGGGCAAAAGTGGAATATTTTAACGACAAGGAAATAAACCTCCAGGTTATGGAGAACGCAAGAAGCAGACATGCTATTGTCATCCAATCGACTTCATTCCCCCCCAATGACCATTTGATGGAATTGTTGCTTTTTGTGGACGCGCTAAAACGAGCATCCGCAAAGACTATAACTGCGGTTATCCCTTATTATGGTTATGCCCGGCAAGACAGAAAAACTGAATCCCGGGTTCCAATCTCGGCAAAAGTTGTGGCTGACCTCTTGGCAGCCGTGGGCACTAATCGAGTTGTCACAATGGAACTGCACTCTGGCCAAATTCAAGGATTTTTTAATATTCCGGTTGACAATCTTTATATGATGCCGATTATACAGCCTCTTTTAGAATCAATGTTTGAGAATAACCTCTGTATTGTTTCCCCGGATGCCGGCGGTGTGCCAAGAGCAAGAGCGCTTGCAAAACGCCTAAAAGACGCGGGCATTGCCCTGATTGACAAGCGCCGACCCAAACCCGGCGAAGCAGAGGTTATGAATGTCATTGGTAGCGTTGAAGGAAAAACAGCCATTATCCTTGATGATATGGCGGATACAGCCGGCACACTGACTCAAGCTGCTGCTGCGCTTAAAAAAATGGGCGCCAAAAAGATTATCGCCTGCTGTACTCATGCGGTATTGTCCGGCCCCGCTGTTAAACGAATCGAAGATTCGGCTATAGAAAAATTAATTGTCAGCAATACAATCCCGCTCAAAGAAGATGCGGCCCGATGCAAAAAGATTCAACAATTCTCTGTTGCCGGCCTCATAGCTGAAGCGATTAAGCGGGTTCATAGCGGACAATCGATCAGCTCTCTTTTTGAATAAAAAACAACGCGCGACCATTGTGGTTCGCGCGTTTTTCTTTTAATTTAAGGAATAAACGATTCTATCCCTATTATTATTTGGCAAAGATATGGCACCATTGCCTATCCTCTCTGGCAAAGGAATAAAATCATCAAAAATGCAATGCCCTCCTTTTATTACAATGAGGTGCGATATTTCTGAAAGACGAAGGTTGCAAAATCTAATTAAATGCTCTCTCAAAACCAGACTTAAAAGCTGAATCTTATCAACCTGACTGAACGCCCGATAATAGATGATCACATCTGGGTCTGGCGGCATTACCGCTTCCCATTTCCCAAAACAAATTTCATCTGGTTTAAGACCCGGCAATTTCGCCAAATGCTCAAATACTGCTTCTAGATGCATTTTATTGCCCTCCACAAATAGCTTGGTGCGATCTTCTACAAACACCGGCGTCGAAACAATAAGATTGCTGTCGGGAAAAACATTCTTAAGAATAATTGCCCAATCATCTTCGGTCTTTTTAAAATCGCTCATTACTTGCCCCCTTTTTTAAAATTTTTAGGTGCTATCCTCCAAAATATACTTTGATGTATTGTAATTTCCTGCGCCTACATGCGTCCCTAAGAGGAATCGAACCTCTGGCCTCTTCCTCCGGAGGGAAGCGCGGCACCTGCCCCGCATCATTGCGCCCTCAAGAGGAGTCGAACCTCTGTCTTAAGCTCCGGAGGCTCACGCTCTATCCACTGAGCTATGAGGGCAAATTGGTGCGGGGTCCGCTGAGCTATAGGGACAAAGTGTTTTTCAACATGGCTTTTAAAGTATATTTCCCCTTAGAACTTTTTAAATAAGATTCCCTTCTACTCGCGTCTGCCTCATTTGTGAAAATTTCAGCAAAAATACAGGTGAAATAACGATTTCTATGAGACAATTTAGACTTTTTATGCTGTTCTAGCCTTCGCTTTAAATTTCGAGTCCTACCAACATAAAGCCTGCCCGTTTTTGGATTATGTAAAACGTAAACGAAATGAGACATAAGAAAATTAAGCTCCGCCCAGCACCACTAAAGGGTGCTGGGCGCCCCGAACCCTTTAGTGGTTCGGGGCGGAGGCTCGCGCTCTATCCGCTGAGCTATAGGGACTTTTTTGCTATGCCCGAGAAACTATAGCTCGCCAAAATCCCCAAAAACAACCACAAAATTATCTGTCCTGTCTGAATATCCCACAAAAGATGGTCAAATAAGCCAACAATCAATAAAGTAAAAATAACAAATAACAAACAATAAACAGAGAGCTTATCAAAATTGTTTCTGTTCTTGCGCTTAAAAAATCCTTCTATAATCAAATACAAGAACCACAAAAAAACCAAAAGCCCGACCACACCTATTTCAGCGGCAATTAAAAGATAGATATTATGTACCGGCTGCCACATCCAAGGCTTCATAAAGCTATAGCTGCTTATAGTCCAAACAAAGTTACCATGCCCCACGCCAAAAATAGGATGGCCTTTGATAAAATCCAAAGCTATCTTATTATACAAAACTCTCAGCTGATAATCCTGACCCTCAGTTATGCTGCCCGGATCAAAACGATTAAAAATATAAGTCTGATAAATAATTGTCAGCAAACAAAAAACAATAAACAGCGAAGTAAAAACAATAATAACCGCCTTTCTTTCGTGCCCCATACGATAAAGTAAAGCAAGCCACAAAATAAAAGAAATAAGGCCGACAATAATCGCCACGCGGGAAAAAGTTAAAAATAATGCCCAAGAGATTAAAATAAATATCGCCCCAAATATTATTTTCCTGCGCAAAGAAAGCCCGCCATATTGCCTGATAAAAAGAAGCGCCAAACCAAAAATAGCCAGAATCAAAATTATCGCCAAAATATTAGGGTGCGGCGTCAAACCATAAGCCCGAATTATATTTTCTTCATCAATCACAAGCTTGGCCACGCCGGCAATATCCGGACCTAAGGGACTTTCAAAAAACTTTAACCCAATGCTTTTTTGGATAAAAAACTGGATTATGGCAACAATGCTTTGCAATAAGGCGCTGGCAATAAAAACTTGCCAAAGTTTTTCCAGATTATAAAACCGCGAAAAATTATATCTAACATATAAAAATAAAGCCGCGAATTCCAATAATTTAACAAACTCATAAAAGCCCAAACGCAAATTTTCAGTAAAAAACAAAGAAATCGCGGCGATTATTAAAAATATGGCCAGAATCGTTCCAGCCGGCTTTTTTTCGGAATCTGGGCGCTTGCCTCCCTTTTGCTTAAAGATTCTTGGAAGCCAAAGGGCCAAAAGCGCAAGAACAAAGATATCTGTTAGATACAAAAAGATTGAAGTCCATTCGTTAAAATCTGCTCTAAAAGAATACAAAACCGCCTTTGCCTGAAAAGGAATTAAAAATACTAAAATATAGAAAAGCCACTTTTCAATTTTTCCCCAATTCATCATTTTGCTAAATAAATCAATTGATAAATAATACCTAGGATAAACATTAAAATCAAGAGATAAAAGACCGGCTTGAATATTTTTAGATTATATTCGGGCTCGCGATCGCCCCGCCTTTTTGAACGGCGCCAAATTAAAATTGTGGCGACGCCCTCCATCCCACCGGCAATTGCCCCCACCAAACCAATGATAACGATAAAATTATTAATGCCAAAAAGGTAGCCTAAAAGCGGCACAAAACAAACCAACGCCCAGGCCAAAATATTATTTAGATGATAGTCTCTATAAAAAATGCGGCGCAGATTGGCGCCCACAACAATAAAAGAGGTCATCACTGCTAAAAAACCAAAAATCGCGCCAAGAATTATAATTTTTTGGCCAAAATATGGCGCAAGCCCGCTGATTGCGTCCTCGGTGGTCGCGTTGCCTGTTATGCCGGTAACGCTTAAAGCAAATAAGATACAAATTAGCACCGGAATAAGGGTGCCCCAAATAATTGCTGTTCTTAATTTTCTTTCCTGACCTTTTAAAATCTGCCGCATTTCCGGAATCGCCGCTCCGCCTGTCAAAGCAAACAAAATAACGCCATAAGGCAGGAAAAATTTTACCCAATTAATACCTGATAAATTAATTGGATTGATCAACGGCGCACCTCTGAAAATAAAAACTCCCGCGACAAATAAAAGGAATAGGCTCATAAAAAACTCAGCCGGGCCAATAGTTTTTAAACCAAAAAGAATAATCAAAGCACCGAAAACAAAAAACACCAGAACCCACAAAAAATCGCTCCCGCCCAAAATGGGTTTGAAAATAAGGCTTAAAAAATTTCCGCCGACAATTAAATAAGCCAGGAGCGCTCCGTAAAACTCAAAAATGATAATTGCGCCGACAATTCTTTTGCCGACCAACCCAAAGAATCTTTCGGCGTAACAGACCAAACCATGATCTTTTGTCGTGCGCAAAGCAATTTCTCCATAAAAAAGGTGGATAAACAAAATTACGCCGCCAATTACTATCAAATAAAAAAGACCGATTGAAAAACCGGCCTGCGCACAAACATAAGGAATGGCAAAAATCCCTACACCAATAATCATCCCAATCAAAGTCGCTAGCGCATAAAAAAACTTTTTATTCGCCATAGGGTAAAAAATCTCGCTTAACTTCTATTCCAGAATCTTAAAAACTTCATCGCCTTCCTTAACTTTCTGCTCTGTTTTTAAACCAACTGCATCGCCGGGTTTAGCGTTTTCAACCTCTTTATGCTCAACCTGCATTGAATCAACCGTCTGGTCAAAATCGGTGTTTGAGCCTTTGATTTTTATTTTATCGCCTTTATTCAGAGAGTCGGAAAGCTCAATAATACCCACGCCGATATTGCCGTAGTAATGGACAATTTTACCGACTAATTTTTCTTCTGCCATCTTTATCACCTCCTCTGTATTCCCTCCTTTGGAAAAAGAGGGCTTGCGCCGCCTCTTAAAAAGGCGGGGTGAAGAGTGGATTTTGGGAAATTATCACAAATCACCCTGTCCCAAGTTTTTACTCTTCGTTAATTCTCGGTCTTTTTTCAATTTTCACTACTTTTTCCTCCTCCACCAATTCAAGTACTTTTTCTATTAAAGCCTTGGGGTCTGAATCATAAACTATTTTTCCTGAACCACGCTTGGCCCGCTCCACAATTTCTTCTATCATATCCGACATTCCGCCAGTACCAGTCAAAATGCCGATTGGTTTTTTATCCTCAAAAGCAATAGTAAATTCATTCAAAGTTCCCATGCGGCCGCAAATTATAATTACCGCATCCGAGGATCTGGTTAGCAAAAGATTCCGGCCCGCATATTCAAAGCCGGTATAAATAATCATATCAAAATAGTCAACCGGCAGGCGATAGCTTTTAACATGGGCGATTTCTGAAGCCGCCGGAGAGAGCCCAATGGAAATTCCGCCTTCTTCTTTGGCGCCAATAGCCGCCCAATAAGGAATGCCGGTGGTAGCACCAGTCATTAAAACTCCGTTGTGGCGGACGATTTCCCGTCCCACTTCTTTGGCTTTTTCAAGAGCTTCTGGCGCGCAACATTCGGTTTTGGCTGCGCCAGAAACGCAAATTTTGTATTTTAGATAGCTTTTTGCAACTTTTTCCATGATTTATACAGATAAACGCTGATATACAGATAGGATTTAACTCCTCCCAGCCTCCTCTTTAAAAAAGAGGAAGAGCTCCCTCTCTTATTTTAAGAGAGGGGTGGGGTGAGTTAAATTTTATCCGTATATCCGTAGAAAATCCGTATTCCGTAGCTATATTTTATCTTGACTCCCCTTAAAAGTCCAGCTTACTCTAACTCTACTGTACTCCCCATTTCTGGCACCTGCGCGTCCAAGCCCATCTCATCTCTTATAATTTGCGCCAAAACTCCTGCTGGCTCCTCTTCTCCGTGAACAACAAAAACTTTCTTGATTGGTTTACAAATATTGCACAGCCATTCTAATAACCCTTTTTGGTCGGCATGCGCAGAATAACCGGTGAAATTTTTAATCTTTGCCTTAACCTGAATCTTTGCGTCCAAAATTTCAACTTCTTTTTCCCCCTCCATAATTCGGCGGCCCAATGTTCCTTTGGCCTGGTAGGTGATCAAAAGAAGAATATTTCTTTCGCCTGACAAATAAAGAGATTCATGGTGTATAATCCGGCCGCCTTGTGACATGCCAGAGCCGGCAATAATAACTTTTGGCGGAGGAATATTGTTTATTTTTTTTGAGTCTTTAATGGAGTGAGTAAACTGAAGGCCGGGGAATTTAAATATATCGTCACCTGACTTAATTAAGTTTCCCGCTTCTTGATTAAAATATCTCTCATGTTTTTTATAGACATCTGTTATATCATGCGCCAATGGACTATCAATAAAAATCGGGATTTGCGGAATACACTTATTCTCTGCCAGCTCATTTAAATGAAAAAGCAACTGCTGGGTCCGCTCAAGGGCAAAGCTGGGAATCATTAAAACGCCATTTTTTCTAATTGCTTCTTCAATAACATCTTCAATAATATTTTTTGCCTCGTCTGCTTTTTCGTGCAACCTGTCGCCATAAGTTGATTCTATCAAGACATAATCTGCCTCCTCAATTACTTCCGGCTTTCTTAAAATCGGCACCGGATAATTTCCTAGATCCCCCGAGAAGACAATAACAGATTTTTTATCCTGGGCTTGCTCGCCTCGCTGAAGCTCCGGCGAAGCGGGTCGAAGGATTACTTTAATTACGGCCGACCCCAGAATATGTCCGGCTTCAAAAAATTCAAAAGAAATTTCATCAGAAATTTTTGTTTCTTGATGATATTCTGTTGGTATAAACAACCCCATGATCTGATCTATGTCTTTTTTACTAAAAAGAGAGAGCTTGCCTACGTGCTTGGCTTTCTCGGCTAAAATTTTCCTGCTGTCTTCTAAAATCAAGTGGACAAAATCTATGGTTGGCGGCGTGGCAAAAATTCTTCCGTTAAACCCGCCCTCAACTAAATTAGGGAGCCGGCCAATATGGTCAAGGTGGGAATGAGTTATTAAAACCGCGTCAATTTCTTTTGGATTAAAGGAAAACGGCTCATTATTTTTTGCCTCCAGCTCTTTTTCGCCTTGAAACGCGCCGCAATCAACTAGGATTTTTGATTTTTCTGTTTCTAATAAATAACAGGCGCCGGTTACAACTTTAGCGCCGCCGCAAAAAGTAAGTTTCATAAATATTTCTTCTTAGGGGATTCTTTAGTTTTTACGCAGGCAATCTGCTTCGCTTTCTGATACCTAAATTGGCTTGGCGTCCGATAGGCGGTTTTCCCTCGCCCTGCCCGAGCTGATGAATACTTTTTCATAGGTTAATTATAATATAGCTTAGAAAAAAGCTAAATATTGACAAGACTATTTATTTATGAGATAATAAATATACTGAATTTGGTTCCTTAAATAAATTCATCAGGAGGCGAGAATGTCAGAAAATATAGAAGTTATAGAAGTGAAAAATTATACCGTGGAAATTAGAGTTTTAAGTATCCACTTTATCTTTGCATCGGCTGAAAATGGCAGAGTGCATTTGGTGGCTAGATTCAAGCCATACGCACAGATTTACGACCCAGCTTCTAACCGCGTCCCAAAACCTCTTTTCAAAGAAGCCTGCCGCATAGCTGCGGCGCGACTGAAATCTCAACAGAAAAGGTCCGTGCCCATAAAACACCTCCGCCAAATTAAAATGTGGGGGTAGCTGATATGTGATTCCTCCAAAAAAAACAAAACCCTTAGCAACCACGCTAGGGGTTATTTTTATCCTTATATTCTTTATTCGCCATTGCAAAAATTTTGTTATAAAATCGCGGCGAGCTGAGTGTTTAAAAAATTACCTACGGAGGAGCAAAGCGACGAGTTTAGGAGGTAATTTTTAACAAAGCGAGTCCGATTTTATCAAAATTTTATGCTTGGCGAGAGTTTTTTGCCTACTTTTTGTCGGTACAAAAAGTAGGTCCTTGCCGTCTTTAGATAAAGACGATTAACGCATTCCTCTAAGTTCTTCTTTTACAATCTCGCTCTCCTGCCAAGGAATCTTTTTCCCATTTTCCACACACATCCAAACCTCTCCCCCTTTGCCAGTTAGAATAACCGCATCTCCGGCTTTCGCTAAACTCAATGCTTTTTTTATCGCTTCACGACGATCTAAAATTTCATAGACATTGGAAATTGGTAATTGGGTATTGGAAATTCCAGATTTTATCTCCGATAAAATCTGGGTTGGGTCTTCATCATAAGGATCTTCATTGGTAATAATTACATAATCCGCGTATTCTCCAGCCAAGCGGCCTAAAGCCGCTCTTTTTGATTTATCGCGGCCGCCGCCCTGTGCGCCAAGCAAAGCAATAATTTTTCGCGGATTAAAAATTTTAAGCGCTTTGTAAGCCGATTCAAGAGAAGCCGGCTCGTGAGCATAATCAACGATAACTGTAAATGGCTGACCTTCATTAATTACTTCCAAACGGCCCGGCGCTGGTTTGGCATTTTTTAGAGCCTCTTTTATTTTATCGACTCCGATTCCTTGCGAAATTGCTACGCAAATTGCCGCCGCAGCGTTATACATATTAACCTCGCCGATAAGAGGCGTAATAAAATTTTCACTGTTAAAATCGAATTCGGTTCTATCCGAGGCCAATTTAATGTTTGCAATTTGAAGCTTTCCAAATCCTCCCCAACCCTCCCTAAAGGGAGGGAGCGATTCCCCTCCTTTAGGAGGGGCTAGGGGAGATTTTAAAAAATACCCCATTTTTTTCGCCATTGGAATTTTCAAAAAATATTCTGTGCTCTCATCATCCAAATTATAAACTCCAATTCCGTTTTTCTTTTTCGCCACGGCTTCAAATAATTTTAATTTTGCTGCCCGATAATTTTCAAAACTGCCGTGGCGCTCAATGTGCTCGGGCGATAAATTAGTAAAAACCGCGACTGAATAATTAATGCCTTTGTGCCGATGCTGCAGAATTCCCTCTGAAGAAGTTTCAATTACCGCGTATTTGCATCCTTCGCTAACCATTTGCCGCAATAATTTCTGCAATTTGAATCGGCCAAGCATAGTCTGCTTATAATCATTTATCCACTCCTTATCCCTAATTCTAAAATTTACCGTTGTCGCCATGCCGGTTTTAAACCCCGCGCCCTGCAAAATCTGAGCGATTAAATTACAAGTCGTTGTTTTCCCTTTTGTCCCGGTCACGCCAATTACAATCAATTTCCGTGACGGAAAACCATACACAAGCGCGCCCAAATAAGCGAGCAACCAATGGTACCAACTAAAAATAAAATTCGGGATAAGTTTTTTTAGAATATTTTTCATTCAAATTTTTTAATGAAAAACCATCTATATTTTTTTAATTTTCTTAAATACTCTAACTTGACCCCCGCCTCCCTCTTTTTCTTTGCATACTTATCGGTCATCTCTCCCCATTCCATTCTATTGGGGCTGCCAGATGATCTAAGTAATAGATTTTCGGGATTATATTCTGCCAAATCCCCGTTTATTAATTTTATATCTCTATCAATCTCGAATCCTTTTTGAATCCTGTTCCCAATATAAAAAATTACAGAAAGGATAAAAGAAATCCATAAAATTGGGCTGATGCTTTTTAAAAAATCGAGCGTTGAATTGTAAAATTCAATAAAATAATCAATCATGCTTATTATTTATCGAGATAATTTGAATGAGAAATTTTCATCTTAAAATATTTCTTGTCGCTTTGTATATCTTGTACCACCATCTATTAAAAATGTAATTGTGCGTGCCGCAAAACGCGACTTCATACCCCCCAAAACCCTTCTTAAATCGGCTCACACCCGGCCATTTTTGTTCGTCATAACCCCAAAAATCATAATATTTACAGCCCTGATTTTTGACAAATTTTATCTGCTCCCATTGTAAAAGATGCGGCGCCATCAAACTGCGAGACTCGTTATCGGATCCGCCATGAATATAAATTGCTGTACTATTAAAAATATTTACTAAATTCGCGGCGATTGTTTTTCCTTGATATTGGGCTAAAAATAATAAATTCTCAAAATTTAACTCACCCTCGCTCTCTCTTAAAATAAGAGAGGGAATTACGTCTGTATTCTCTCCCCCTCTTAAATTAAGAGGGGGGTGGGGGGAGTTATTTCCAATTTGCAACTGCTTTCTATAATATTCTTTCTCAAAAATCTTTATCCCCTGTCTTTTTGCGGTCTGATTAAGCAAACTCCAAAATTCTTCAAAGTCTTTTTCGTTATACTCTGTCCTCCTTATTGTTACGCCTTTGCGCTGGGCAAGATTAATATTATAACGTGTTTTCTCATGCATAGCCGCCAACAATTCTTCTTCACTTCTATCCAAATTTAAAATCAGAGTCCTGCTTGGCTGGATATCTTTTGTTTTTGAAAAACCCAACCCCCTTAAATCCTCCCTACTTATTTCAAAAGTCGGCTCGATTCTTAAAAATATCGCATTTTCTTGTTTAGCTAGATGTTTAACTTCCCGTAAAAAGCCCTGCATTCGCAGGAGATTCATCTCCGCCCGATGGCGGATCAGAATGGCATCTCGTGTTAATTCTGAAATTATTAGAGGGCCTCGCGGGCAATACAGATAGCTTTTCCCCAGCGGTAAATTATATTTAATTATTAAACCTGCCCAATCTTTGCCTTTCAGGAAAAAAGTTTTTCTCCCTAATGATTTCTGAAACTCCGCCCATTCTAAAGACTGCAAAAAACCGCCGCCTTGCTTCAAAACAAACTCATTCCAATCCTCTTTTCCGCCTTCATAAATAGCCATATTCTTAATGGCATTGTAGCGTAAAAAAATCCGAAAGACAAACAAAAAAGGCAGTTATGACTGCCTTTAATTTTGTAAAAACCATTCTGGAAATTTATCCAGCAATATGTCTTTGGCGGCATTCCAGCCGGCCATCTCCTCCATCCTTTCTTTCTTCTCTCGCGGAGTTAAATAAATAAATTCTTCTGGTGGTATATAATCGTATTCCGGCATCTCCCCTTCTAAAATCGCTATCCATAAACATTCATTCCAGCCCATCCGAAACCAGAAATCTGATGTGCTCACAAATGGCTTAAAAAGATGAAAAAACTTACTCACCCTTTTGCAAGCCCTTGCATATTCTTCTGTCTCTGGCGTCAAAAAATCCCTAATGCAATCTTTGGAATACTGGACTGTTTTTCTAATTTCCTCTTTTGAAAACCACGAGCCTGCCCGATGCGCTCCGGGTATCATCAATAGCAGCTCCCCCATCGCCATCTCCTTTTTATTTAAATGAACATAAAATTACTTCCTCCCCAATCTCTTTAGGCATTCCTTAACCCGATTCTCAACTCCTTTAATTGTTTCTGGCAATTGCTGCAAAACTTCCCTGACCTCATAAACCCTATAGCCTAAATTAACTAAAGCGTCAATCACTTCTATATCGCCGGCTACTCTCGATCCTTCTTTTCCTTGTGATAATTTTTTAACTTTTGTTTTTAATTCCAAAACTATCTTTTGCGCCATTTTTTTGCCAATGCCAGAAACCTTGCCTAAAATTGTTTCATCGCCTAAAACAATCGCCTCTTCCAAATCAGAAACTGAAGCTACGCCCAAAATATTCATCGCGGTTTTTGGCCCAATGCCCGGAATGGAAATCAAAAGCTCAAAAAGCTCCAATTCCTCAAAAGTCAAGAAACCAAACAAATCCCAACTAGTTTCTTTAACTGAAAGAAAAGTAAAAACTTTGATACTTTGCCCGATTTGTGGTATTTTATTAAGGGTCTTTTCAGAAAAATGAACGCGAAAACCAATACCACCCGCTTCCATAATGGCGTATTTTTCCGATTTAAGAGAGATTTTGCCTTCTAAAGATGAGATCATAATCTATTTTTTCCTCCTCCCCTCAGATGAGGGGAGGATTGAGGTGGGGTGCTGAAAAACACCACCACCCCCTGCCCCCTCCTCAACTGAGGAGGGGAAGAAAAAATTAAATAGTTTCTGCTTTCAGTATACCTCCCGCCCGCGCGAAATTCAAATAAAAAAGCCCGACAGTAAAGTCGGGCAGGTTAAGTTAATTAATCACCTACTTATATTTAAATCGTGGCCATATTCCAATTCCTCATTAATAATATCAAGAATTTCTTTATACCCTTTGTTTTGCGCGACTTCCCGAATTCTTTCAATCTGCTTAAGGACAAGTTCAGCCTCCCCTCTGACCAAACCAAATCTGTATTCAATGTCTTCTTGCGTGTTGTAGCCTCCCAAAACCATTAATCTTGCTTTATGAGGTGCGATGTGATGAATCAACGCCTCGAGACAATTAATCAAATCTCCTTTTTCTCTTGCCATATTACGTCTCCTCTGTGAGTTTTTAATGCCTGAAAATAATAAATAAAACGAACTATCTAGCGAATTGAATTAATAATTGTATACCATAAACCAATTTATGTCAACCTTCAAGCTCCGCGCACCATTTCGCCCAACAGGTGACCAGCCAGGCGCAATAAATGCACTAGTTAAAAATTTAAAGACTGGCATTAAGCATCAGACGCTTTTGGGTGTGACAGGAAGCGGCAAAACTTTTACTATGGCCAATGTGATTGAGAAAAATCAAAAACCAACATTGGTTATTTCGCATAATAAAACTTTGGCGGCCCAGCTTTATCAGGAATTTAAAGAGTTTTTTCCGGAAAACGCCGTGCATTTTTTCGTCTCCTATTATGACTACTACCAACCCGAAGCCTATATCCCCCAAACCGACACCTATATTGATAAAGACGTAAAAATCAACGATGAAATTGACCGCCTGCGCCACGCCGCCACGCAGGCGCTTTTAACCAGAAATGACACGATTGTTGTGGCTTCAGTTTCTTGCATTTATAATATCGGCTCGCCAGAAGAATATCAGAATTTGAGTTTAGAGTTTAAGAAAGGCCAATTTTTGAGCCGCCAGAAATTTTTAAGGCATTTAATATCTCTGCAATACCAGCGATCGGATGTTGATTTCAAAAGAGGCACATTTAAAGTCCGGGGCGATTTAATTGAGGTCTGGTCAGCCACTGGCGAACAAATATTAAAATTTGATTTTTTTGGCAATCAGATAGAAAAAATATCAGAAATCAATTTGCCCAATAATATTTTAAAAGCAGACAAGGAAAAAGAAGTTAAACAGGCAAGAGTTTTTCCGGCTAAATACTGGGTCGCGCCAGAGCAGAAATTGGGCTTAGCAATAAAAAATATTAAATTGGAGCTTGAAAACCAGCTGGAAAAATTAAAAAGACAGAATAAAATTCTTGACGCCGAACGGCTTAAGCGGCGCACCAACTTTGACCTTGAAATAATCAAAGAAACCGGCTATTGTCACGGCGTTGAAAATTATTCACGGCATTTGGAATTTCGCAAACCCGGCGAGCCGCCTTTCACCTTATTGGACTATTTTCCAAAAGACTATTTATTGATTATTGACGAATCGCACATGACTGTTCCCCAGCTTAACGGAATGTATTTTGGCGACCGCTCGCGCAAAGAAACTTTAATTGAGTATGGCTTCCGCTTGCCTTCGGCGCTTGATAACCGACCGCTTAAATTTAATGAGTTCGAGAAAAAGGTTGATCAAGTTGTCTATACTTCGGCAACGCCCAGTAAGTACGAAATCGAGAAATCAAAGTCTGTCTGCACGAAAAAAAATCCTCCCCATCCCTCCTCCGTATCAAGTACGGGGCAAGCTCTAAAGGGAGGGAGTGATTCCCCTCCTTTAGGAGGGGCAAGGGGAGATTTTTGCATCATCCAGCAGCTCATCCGCCCCACTGGCCTGCTTGATCCGGCAATAGAAATCCGTTCAACTAAAAATCAAATTCCACATTTAATCAAGCAAATCAAAGAAACGGTCGAAAGTGGTGCCAGGGTTTTAGTAACAACAATTACCAAACGCCTCTCCGAAGACTTATCGGAATATTTGCAAGAGCAAGGAATAAAAGCCCAATATCTGCATTCTGAAATTAAAACATTGGAACGACCGGAAATTTTGAAAGATTTAAGACTTGGCAAAATCGACGTTTTGGTTGGCATTAATCTTTTAAGAGAGGGGCTGGATTTACCAGAAGTTGGGCTGGTGGCAATTTTGGATGCTGACAAGGAAGGCTTTTTGCGCAATGACACAACGCTTATCCAAACAATGGGCCGCGCTTCTCGCCATCCGCAAGGCCGCGTTATTATGTATGCTGACAAGATTACCCAATCAATGAAACGCGCAATTTCTGAAACCAATCGCCGGCGCAAAATTCAGGAAAGCTATAATAAAAAACATAAAATCACGCCCCAGCCAATTAAAAAAGGCATCCGGCCAAGCATTGTAGAAATTACAAAAATGCCAAAAGGAGCGCTAAAAACTGAGAAAGAATATCTGGAAGAATACATTAAGGAGCTTGAGTTTAAAATGGAACTGGCTAATCGGAATTTGCAATTTGACGAAGCAATGAGACTGCAAGAACAAATTAATAAATTAAAAAGGGCGACGAAAAAATAAAGGGCATTCTTAACAAGTTGGAACAAGGAACAATGAATTCTTTAAGTATTCATGCGGGTTTTTAAAGATTTCAGGGTGGTTAAAATTTGCTTCAAATTCAGCCACGACATTTTCTAACTTGGAACCGGTAACGTGATGGTATTTTCTTCTGATAAAAGTCCTTAAATTACCAAATACTCCCTCTATCTCAGAAGTCAGCCCAAACTCCCATTTGGAATGAATGTCTCTTTGGTGAGTGACCGGCCAGGCATTCTTGATGCCCCGGTAATAGCCGGCTCCGTCCGTAAACAGCTTTGAGCCCGGCTCAACATGTCTGACAATGAATTGAGAGACGTTCTGTTTCTGAACATATTGTTTTGGGATGACTCGCAAAATTACCTTTTTGGCCAGCGTGTCTTTGGCTGCGATGACCGCTTTACCTCTAAAGAATGCTTCATCCATCTGAATCGTATCTTTTAGCGGAGAAAGCCAGTCAGGATCAGGAATATTAAGCCTGAAGTTATCAAGCCAATTTCTAATTGTGACTTCGCTTAATTCTGTAATTTTAATTGTTTGGGTAATTGGCAAATGATTTAGCCAACACCACAGAAGCGTGTAAAATGTTTCCCAGGGCAGCTTCATGTTGGACAGCCAGGTGTTGCTGGTTAGAGAGAAGGGTCTGCGGCATTTTTTACAGCGGTACCGATTCTCTGATTTGTAGACACTACGGCTTTTGCAACGCGGACAATGCAGATGAGTGCCAAAAAGAATACGCCTAACTATCTTTTTAATCTTAACTTCTGATGGTATTTGTTTTAAATGATACATAGGAGCAGATTTTTTAAAGATTTTCATCTTTATTGTATCATTGAATCTGTTCCAACTTCTTTAGTATACCCAAATCATAATGTATGCCTAGCCGCGATGGTTTCGTGGCAAAATCACATCATTAGGGAGGCGGCAATGGAAAAATGGGAAAAGTTTCTTAGTCGAGCCATGGTCGGAGGACTTGGTGAAAAAGTGAGAGAGGCTGTTATGGCAAATCCCGCTAGTCGCGATGACATAAAAATCGTCATCAAGGCTGCCGTAGAATTCGGGGGCCTGTCGGATGAGGCAATCATCGAAAAATACGGACCATCACCATTTCGCGGATAACTCGGCCGCGTGTCAGTTTTACACCCTGTCATAAAAAGCTTAGCGCCTACTGACAGGGATTTTTTTTGACAGCGACCCCCTTTTTCTTGCCAAAAATAAAATTATCTGCTATATTCTCAATACAATCGAAAAACTAAAAATTAAGAATGAAAAACAACAATTAAAAATTAAAGGTTAATTTTTAACTTTTTCATTTTTCCTTTTTATATTGAAATATGCCAATCAAAGAATCAGCTAAAAAAGCATTAAGACAAGAAAAAAAACATCGCGTTTTGAATTTGGCGCGGCAAAAAGCGGCCAAAGATGTTGTCAAAAAAATCAAAAAAATGGCAACTGCCGGCCAAAAAGACGAAGCAAAAAAGCTTGTCTCGCAAGCATATCAAGCCGTGGATAAAGCCGTTAAAAGAGGCGTCATCAAAAAAAATACCGCGGCCAGGCAAAAATCAAGATTAATGAAAATGCTGAATAAATAAAAGAAAAACCACCCGATAAAATACTGGGTGGTTTTTTGTTTTTTACTATTCTTCTACCAGCTCCGCAAGGAGCCTTCCCCAATCTTTCAGCCCGTCCTTTGTTTCCATATGGTTTGATGCAACAAGCTTGGTGTCGCCAGCTGAAAAACCAAAGAGTCTGTCAAAGGCAAAAACGAATGGGTCGTCATGATGATTCCCCTGCGTAATGATCCCGACTTTCTTCACGCCAGCCTGCAATGCCCTCAAAACAATTATCGGCCCGTAAGGCATCTCACCCTGCTTTGAAACTAATTCCTCGCCTTTGGCGTTCATGCACTGATTCCCACCCTTTGGAAGCATAACGTCAGTAAGCACAACATCAAAGGGCATGTGCTTTGATTCTACTTCTGCCTTACGAAGAGCGAGCCTTATTTCTTTGGGAGCTTCGAAATGAGGCATTTCCTCTCCTTCGGAATTCCGCAAATACCAAATTTTGTGATTTGGGATACTGCTGTCTTCTTCTATTATCTTCCATCCACCTGTCGCTTTCTCAAATGCTGCCCTGAATTCATTAGGGTCAACGACAGGGATTAAAACTTCATGAGCCTGATCATATCCGGTTACAATGGTCAGCTCATGACCCCCTAACGCTCTCTTTGCCGCCTCAATATTCTTCTCCTTGTCTTCAACCACTAAAATCTTCATAATACCCTCCTTCCCTTGCCTGCTCTTTTGGAGTTCAGATCTTATAGGGCTCTGGTTTTTTAAAGAACCATCTTACATTTTTATCATACCAGAATTTGTCAAATAATGTCGGCCTGTTGATAAAAAAATTGATAGCTATTGACGTATTCTGGCTTATATGATATACTTAATATGTCGGTGTGATTTCCACAAATATGATAAGAGACCTGCTAAACCAGCTAAATTTCTCAGAAAAAGAGGCTAATGTCTATTTAGCCCTACTTGAGCTTGGCTCGGCCAAAGCTAAAGAGATATCTCGTAAAACAGGCCTAAATCGAACAACCATATATGATATTTGTGAGGCGTTATTGCAAAAGGGGGTTATTAGTAAGTATAAAAAGGGCGCCTCTATGTTTTTTAACGCCCTTGATCCTAAATACCTAATAACCTATCTTGACCGAGAGAAAGAAGAAAATTCAAAAAAAATCGAAAAGCAGAAACGTAGAATCAATGAACTTTTACCCCAGCTAATTTCTCTCCAAGATATTTCTTCGGCAAAGCCCAAGATACAATTTTTTGAGGGAGAAAAAGGAATGCGTGAGGCTTACGAAGATACCTTAACCTCAAAAGAAATAATTTTAGCTTATGCCAATGTTGAAACAATGCATGAAGGACTGCCTAACTTTTTCCCTGAATATTATGCCAGACGGGCAAAAAATAAAATTTTTATCAGAGCCATAATCCCAAGAAATGAGGCTTCTATTGAGCGCTCGAAGAATAATCAACAAGAAATGCGCGATACCAGATTCCTGCCCGAAGAAATGACTTTTTCGCCAGAGGTTAATATCTATAACAATAAAATCTTGATTGTCTCTTGGAAAGAAAAAATGGCAATCTTAATAGAGTCAAAGGAGCTGACTGATTTACAACGGATAACCTTTGATTTACTCTGGGACACTCTACCTAAAAATTAATTAAGGCAAGTAAAAACCGCCCCACAAAATTTGGGGCGGTTTTTGTGTTCTCTTTTTTATTTAAACAGCGCTATCCCGTTATTTCTGCCACCACCAAATCCAACGCCACCTTAGGCTCAATTTTTCCGCGCTTGATTGCAATATCAAGCTTTAATAACCTGTTGTATATTTTTTCTAAAATCTCCAGGCTAAAATTCCTAATTTGCGGCCAGGATTTTTTTATAACAAAAGGGTGTAGGCCGGTTTTTTTAGCCAAGGCGCCAAATTGCGTCCCCTGCTCTGACAGGCTCTTTATCTGTAATAAATTCCTGAACTGATAAACAAACATTGATAAAATATAAATTTCGCTCTCGCCCTGCGACAAATGCTGATGCAATAATTTATAAACCAGTGTTTTATTCCTTGAGGCTAGAGCGTCAATGGTGTTAAAAATATTGGGGTCAAATTTTGCTTTAACTAAAATATCTATATCCTTTTCGCCAATGGGGTCTTCCGCCTTATAGGCAACCAGCTTTTCAATTTCATTGTGCATCTGCCAAAGATCCGAACCGACTGAACCAGCTAATTTTTCTGCGGCTTGCGGCAAAATTTTGCCGCCAAAATTCTCCACCTCTTTTTTTATCCAATTGATAAGCTTTACTCCGCTGAGATATTCAAAATTTTGGGCCATCTCTGATTTTTTGGCCAACCAATCAAACAACTCTCCCTTCTCTGGTTTCTTGCTCTCAAAAAATACCAGAATTATATCTTCGTCTTTTTCGGTTTTCTTTTTTTCCAGCAATTCTTTTAATTTCTGCTGGTCAGATTTTGCCGCCAAAGACGCCTCTTTGATAACAATTAATTTTTTCTCGGCAAACATAGAAATAGAACCAAGCATATTGCCAAGCTCGGCCCATATATCAGGCAACCAATCAAATTGCCTAAAATTAAGGCCGCTTTTGTGTTTAACTTGATAGCCCTCAACAATTTCCTGTAATTTTTGACGGGACCGGAAAGTATCAGGCCCGTAAAGAAAAATGATCATAACGCTCCTTTAATATGTATTAAAAATTCAGCCTTCTCCTTGCATCGAAAAATTTTGCAAGAAAATTGAGATGAGCGAGGCGTTTGAAAAATTGCCGAGCGACGAGGGAAGCGAGGAGTTTACGAGGCAATTTTTAGATGAGCGAATCCAATTTTCTCAAAATTTTATCGCTGCAAGTGGTTTTTTGGTTACTTTTTTGTCATCAAAAAAGCAACTCTTTACCGCCTTTGGATAAAGGCGATTTAATTCCCATAAGCTACTTCTTGTGTCGGATCCGCGATTTGAACCCAAATTTGGCCGGGCACGAATTTAATTTCCTGATCTTGCTCGTCATAAAAAAATAGCTTGCTTTTTTGACTCTTACTATCTTTTTCCCATCTGCCTTTAATAACTTGTCCGTTTAAATAAAATTCAGCATCACCATTGCCTTCAATCTGAACATCGTTATATTGATCTTCCAGTTGACGGGATTGCGCCCTCATAATAACAATGTTTTTTGCCTCAACTTGGGAATTGTTATTTTTGTCTATTTCTTTTAAGTTATTGCGAAAACGAAAATAAGAATTGGTTTCTGGATCATATTGATAAGAAACACCAAAAGCGCCCGGATATTTAATTTTTAAAATCTTTTTTTCTTTTTCTTGGCTGGCGATTTCACTTTTTAAAAGATGCTGATAGCCAACCAATTCTGATGTCAACTGATAACCAAGTTTCCCGGCCGTGTCTAAAAGCCTTTTGGCAGAGGTAAATCCGTTATGAGGCGCCGCAATGCCGGATTGACGATAAAAAGCATTATAGGGGTTAGGCAGGGCGTCAATATTATCCATGATGCCGGTTTTTAATTTTTCCAACGCAAAATGAGATCCGCCCCAATGGGCATAAATCGCGTCAAGGCCCAGAGCCAAAGGGATAAAATCGTGCCGCGCCGATCTGACAGAGCCGATTTTTTCCGGAGAGTTGCATACAAAAACCGCCATTAGGCGCGTAATGCCGCCTTCCACCACCGGCATTTCAAAAACTAAATCCGCTTGTGAAATTCCAGCCAGCGGCCGCGCCTCAGCATCACTGCTTAGCATAATGGCTAGCGGCCGGCGATTGGCATTCTCGCAGGCAAGACCTGAAATCGGACTCTTTGGCCCCTGATCTTCGTTTATTTCCTGCTCTTGCTTGTTGTTCTGGCCTGAAACAAACTCAAAAGTACGGCCCTTCTGCCAAACAAAAAATGCGCTGCCCAGCAACACAAAAAATAAAATAGCGACAAAAATTATAAATTTAATTTTTTTCCTATTCGCCCTCATTTCTTTCCTTCTAAAACCTGCCTAATTTTATTGATAATTTCTCCCGGCGTAAAGTGGGCCTTGATTAAAAAGTCGTTTGCGCCAAGACTTATGCCTTTTTGCACATCTTCGCGCTGGCCGAGATTACTTAAAATTATTACTGGGATTTTCTTTATTTCTTCAGGAAAATCTTTTTTCAATCGTTCCAAAACCTCAAATCCATTAATCCCGGGCAGGATTAAGTCTAAAAGGATTAACGCTGGTTGGTCTTCCCTGATTTTTCTTAACGCCTCCTCGCCATCAACAACCGGGATGACTTCATAGCCCTCGCTTTTTATTTTCTTGGAGATCAGCTCTCTTAAGAATTTATCGTCTTCAACGACTAATATCTTCTCCATAAATAATTCACTAGTTAGTTAATGTTAATTATATTATAAAACAAAAACGTCAAAATCGCTACCTTTTCCATTTCATAAGCTCCCCCCAATTATCCCCTGTCTCAATTTCAACAATCAAGGGGGCGGGTAACTGATAAATACTCTCCATAATATTTTTTATCCTTGGCGCCGATTCGTCAATATAATCTTTTCTCACCTCAAAGATCAATTCATCATGAGCCTGAAGAAGCATTTTAATTTTATCGCTTTTTAGCCTAAACGCTGAGTCTATTTTTACCATTGCCATTTTGACTAAATCAGCCGCTGTGCCCTGAACCGGAAAATTAATCGCCGCCCGCTCAGCCGCTTGACGCAAATTCCAAGCCGAAGAGTTAACTTCAGGCAGGAATCGCTTACGGCCAAAAAGAGTTTGGGCAAAACCCTTGTCTGCCACCTGGCTCTTTATTGTCTCAATATAGCGAGCTACCCCTTTAAATTCATCAAAATATTTTTTAATAAAAATCTTTGCCTTAGCCGACTCAATGCCTGCGGCCTGCGCGAATCCATGAATACTCATACCGTAAATTACGCCAAAATTAAGCGCTTTGGCAGCTTGCCGCATTTTTGGAGTGACTTTTTCAAGTGGCGTCTCAAAAACTTCAGCAGCAGTAGCCAAATGGATGTCTTGCCCGGCCTTTAAAATTCCGATCATTTTTTTATCCTGCGCTAGCGAAGCCACAACCCGCAGCTCAATTTGAGAATAATCAGCCGCCAGAAATAAAAATCCTTTTTCAGCCACAAAAGCCTTTCTTATTTCATTGCCAAGATCAGTCTTTATGGGAATGTTCTGTAAATTCGGGTTGCGCGAAGAAAGGCGGCCGGTAGCCGCGCCAAGCTGATCATATTGCGTGTGAATGCGGCTATCTTTTTCACTGATCAAAGAAGGTAAGGCATTAATATATGTTGACTTAAGCTTGGCTAGCTCCCTGTATTCTAAAATTAAATCTATTATTTTATGGCTGCCTTTTAGCTTTAGAAGCTCTGGCGCGGCAGTAGAAATAACTCTGCCCGGAGTTTTTTTTAATCCCTTAGTGCCTAATTTTAGTTTTTCAAACAATATATCGCTTAACTGCTGGGGAGAATTAATATTAAAATCTGCGCCTGATAATTGGTGGATTTCTTTTTCCAAGTTAAGCAGGCGGCTATCAACTTTTTTACCAAGCATTTTTAATTTTCCAACATCAATTTTTATGCCGCTTTTTTCCATTTTCTCAATCACTGGCGCAACTTCTTTTTCTAATTCATAAATTTTATACGATAGAATACCTGCTTTATAAGCCTCGTCTATTTTTTGATAAACGCCGCGCGTCTCTTCGTTTTTAATCGCTTCTTCAATTTCTTCTGGCGAGCCGCCGCTTATTTCTGAAAGTCTGTTTATCAAGCTAAAAAATTCCAATTCGCGAAAAAGCGCTTTTATTTTTTCCAAATCATATTTGCCAAATTTTGCGCCTTCTAATTTAAACTTTATCGGCACGTCTCTTTTTATTGTCGCTAGGTATTTACTAAAAACCGCTTGGTCTTTATTCTCAATAAGTTTCTCGTAAAGTTTTGGATTTTGGATCTTGGGATTTTTTTCTAATTCCTCGTATAGCTCCTCGATTGTGTTAAATTTTTTTAATAATTCTGTTGCGGTCTTTTCTCCTATTCCCGGCACTCCTGGAATATTATCCGAAGGATCGCCTTTTAATCCCCTGTAATCTGGCATCTGCTCTGGTTTTAAGCCGTATCGATCCAGAACCGCTTTTTCGTCGTATATCATTGTGTCTTTCACGCCTTTACGAAGAGTATAAACGCGCGTGCTCTCATTAATTAGCTGCAATGTATCCAAGTCGCCAGTCACAATAATATTTTTGGTTATTGTTTTTTGGTTATTGTTTTTTGTAGCTATCGTGCCAATAATGTCGTCTGCTTCAAACCCCTCTTTTTCATAGACAGGAATACCAAAAGCACTGACCACTTCTTTAACTCGACCAATTTGCGCGTAAAGTTCATCTGGCGCCTTAACCCGCGTGGCCTTGTAATCCTCAAATTCTTTATGACGAAATGTCGGCCCCTGTAAATCAAAAGCTGCTGCCACATAATCTGGCTTTAGTTCTTTTAAAACTTTTAACAAAACCAAAATAAACCCATAAACCGCGTTCACCCGCTCGCCTTTTTTAGTGCTAAGATCGGGCAAAGCATGAAACGCGCGGTGAATAAGGGCGTGGGAATCAATGAGGACCAAGGTTTTTTGATTTTTGTCGGACATATTCTAAATTTCTAATTAATCTAATTCCTAATTGACCTAAATAATTTCCAATTACTAATTCCTAATTTCCAATAAAATGTCTAATGTCTAATTCCCGAATTTGGGCATTGGGATTTTTGTTAGAAATTAGAAATTCTTAAGAGATATTCTCCTCTCCTTATCTCCGACCCATTCAAATCTAACCCATGTTGCATCTTTTGATATAAGTTTTTTAATCTTCTCCGCCCATTCGATAATAATTATGTTTTTGGGGTTAGCGGCAATCTCATTAAATCCAAGCGCTGATAATTCTTTGGGACTTTGGATGCGATAGCAGTCAATATGATATAAATTCTCTATCGATACCCTTCGACTCGCCCCGCTGCGCGCGGCTCGCTCAGGGAATAATTTAGCGGCGTTTACAATAAATCGCTTCATTATAACAAATGTTGGACTCGTAATTTTCTCCTTGACGCCAAGCGCCTTGGCCAGCCCTTGCGTAAAAGTGGTCTTGCCAGCCCCAAGCTCGCCTTCCAAAGCCAAAATTTTGGCTTTTTTATTTGCCTTATCGGCAAATAATTCTTTTAGAACCTGACCAGCCAAACGCTTGGTCTGCGCTTCGTTTTTCGTCAAAAAAACCTGCTTTTTCATAAGATTATAATATCACGCCATAGCCCAAGAAAAAAGGCTGCCTAACAAAAATCTAAAGTTATCCACCCCTTCCTACCTTGACCTTACTGCCGCCCTGCGATAGATTATATTAATATCTTTCTTTGGCATTTTGGTTTTTCCTTCTTAATTTTTACCTCTCAATTTATTAGTATGCTTTCCCCAAAACAACAGGCTTTTGATTTACTAAACAAAAGCCAAAACATTTTAATCGTCTTGCCAAAGAACCAGTCAGCCGATAATTTAGGCTCGGCTTTGGCATTGTTTATTCTATTGAACGGACTGAATAAAAAAGCGGAAATAATAGCCCAAGAACCGATAGCCGAAAGGCTTTCTTTTTTTCCTGGTCTTGAGCAAATAAAAGAGGAGCCGGCTGCTTTGCGTGATTTTATTATCTCAATAGATACCTCGCAAAAAAGCATCAAAAGATTGCGTTACGAAACCAAAGATTCTCTGCTAAAAATATTTCTAAGCAGCCCTGATAAGCTGGAAGAAAAAGACGTGCGACTAGAGCCGGGCCCGTATAATTATGACGCAATTATAATTATTGGCGCCCAGGACATGGAATCCCTTGGGGAATTTTATGAAAAACACACCGAGCTTTTTTTTCAAAAGCCGATTTTAAATATTGATTATCGTTCGGGCAATGAGCTTTTTGGCGAAATTAATTTGGTTGAAATAACGGCTAGCTCAGCCGCCGAAATTCTAACCGAATTTATCCTCGCCTTTTTCCCTAATTCCATAAGCCAGCCCATTGCCACCTGTCTTTTGGCCGGTATCATAGATGAGACTCATAGCTTCCAAAACACCAACGCGACTCCTCAGACTTTTAATCTAGCTTCTTCGCTTGTAACCCATGGAGCGGAAAAAGAGAAAATTATTCAAGCGCTTTACAAAACAAAGCCGTTGAATTATCTCCGACTTTGGGGAAGGCTTCTTGGCCGGCTTAATTACGAACCTGATAAAAATCTGGCTTGGCTTGAGGCCAGCCCAGAAGATTTTCAAGAAACAGAAACGTCTAGCTCAGATCTTTATACTATTTCCGATGAAGTACGCAGCCTCCTGCCCCAGTTAAATGCCGCCATTATTCTTTGGCCCGAAGAGCAAGAGATGATTTCAGCTATAATTCAGTCTTCCAAAATTGATCTTTTGCAAAAAATAAACCTAGAACTTGGCGGGGCTTTAAAAAATAATCTTATTTTGGCAAAGGCTATAGGCCCTGATCTTTTAAGCGCCAAAGCCCGATTAGAGAACTTGATTAATTCTTTTTTATAGCATAAGATAAAAATGAAGGCAGATAAATTCTCTTATATTTAATGCGAAAATAATCATATTTTCGCCGAGTAATCACGTATCTTGTATAACTTGTAATTTTGCTATGGCCAACCTTAAAAAAACAGAGATAAATGAAAAGCTTAATATCCTGAAGCGCAAACAGGAAGAAGAAAGCGCCCAGCGTCTAGCAGGAAAGCATCACTTGTCTTACATGGATTTGCACATGTTTCCGATCAATTCGGAAATTATCTATACCCTAGCCGAACAGGAAGCCCGGCAAGGCGAATTAATTGTTTTAAAAAAAGAGCTGGACAAGATAATCGTAGGAGTTGTTGATCCTGAGAGCCCGTCGACAAAAGGAGTCACAGAAAAGTTATCTCAAAGATCAGGTCGGCAAATAACTATGGTTGTTATTTCCCCCTCGTCCTTTAAGAGGGCGTTGAAATTTTATCAAATCAAAACAACCGAGACCCCGCTGGTTGGCAAAATAGCCATTAACCAAAAATATCTTGATGAGTTTAACCAGCAAGCCAAAGAAATCAGTGAATTAGGAAATTTATTCGCTAAAATTTCCACCACCGAAATCTTAGACACTATTTTCGCCGGCGCTCTTAAAACTGAGGCCGGCGATATTCATATTGAGCCGGGAAAAACAACCAGGCTAAGATATAGAATTGACGGAGTCTTGCAGGACATAACTTCTTTTTCTGAAAATATTTACCAATTTCTATTAAATCGCGTTAAGCTCCTTTCTGGACTCAAAATTAATGTTCATGATATTGGCCAAGACGGCCGGTTTACTATTCAAATTTTCAATCAAAAAAGTCCTTTTGAAAAAGAAATAATAAAAGAAATTGAGACCAGGGTCTCTATCCTGCCCCAAGGCGGCAATGAAACAATAGTCATCCGCCTTTTGGGTGTTGGTTTCAAAGAATTGGCCTTGGAGTATATCGGCTTAAGAGAAAGTATTCTAGAAATTCTCAGAAAAGAAATCCAAAGGCCCAATGGCCTAGTCCTAAACACCGGGCCAACCGGATCGGGAAAAACCACTACTCTCTATGCTTTCTTAAGCTATCTTAATAATCCAAAAGTTAAGATTATAACCGTTGAAGACCCAATAGAATATCGACTGCCAGGCATTGTCCAAACCCAGATTAGCGAAAACTATACTTTTGCTGAAGCCTTAAGATCTATTTTGAGGCAAAATCCTAACATAATTATGATTGGTGAAATCAGGGACGAAGAAACTGCTAAAATTGCCATTGAGTCGTCTGCGACCGGCCATTTGGTTTTTTCTACTCTTCATACCAATGACGCCGCCGGCACAATTAATCGCTTGATTGACTTGGGCGCTAACATAAAAACCTTGCCCGATTCCTTGGCTTTAATTATTGCTCAAAGATTATTAAGAAGGCTGTGTCCGCAATGCAAAGAAGAATACGAACCAGACAAAGAAACCGCGCAAAAAATAGAAAAAAACCTAGCGAATGCTTCTGTCGGGCCCGTAAAAAAGCTATACAAAAGCCACGGCTGCAAAGCTTGTTTTGGCTTAAAATACAAGGGCCGGCTGCCTGTTTTTGAAATAATGACAATGAATGAAGAAATAAAAAATGCGATAAGCAATGGCGCGACTTCCTCGGAAATTAAAAAAGCCGTCAAGCAGACAGGTATGGTGTCTTTGCTGCAAGACGGACTATTAAGGGCCATAGAAGGCGAAACCAGCCTAGAAGAAGTAGAACGAGTCGCAGGCCGACTAGAGGAATAAAAATAGCTCCTATTAATCTGCAGGCGATTTTCCTTCCCTTAGAGGGAAGAATTAAAAATTTCCCCGAGGAGTAACCCAGCCTGAGCCAGATTATCCGAAGAGCCTAAGGGAAATCCCAGCAAGACCCCCTGTTAATGTGAGTCTTGATCGCCTACAGGTTAACGAGAGCTATTTCTAAAAATATCCTTGTCTGGATGCGGAAATAATCATATTTTTCTTCACGCCTTCATTTAGATTGGCGCTCGCGCCTCAAGTAGAACCCGTAGCCAACCCGATGAAGAAAAATATGATTATTTCCGCCGTGCTATTTTGTTATTTGGGAAGAATAAAGCATTGTATCATATATATCTAAACTTGTCAAGATGAGACTCACAGATCCCCAATCAACAAACGAAGATCAGGGGCTAGACCAAACCCTAAGACCAAAAACCTTTAAGGAATATTTAGGGCAAGAAAAAACTAAGGAAAATCTAAGAATCCTTATTGGCGCGGCTAAAAAGCGCCAAGAGCCGGTTGAGCACATTCTTTTATCGGGTGCCTCGGGTTTGGGTAAGACAACATTAGCCCATATTCTGGCCTATGAAATGGGAGTCGGCCTTAAAGTGACATCTGGCCCGGCTATTGAACGAGTAGGAGATTTGGGCTCTATTTTAACCAACCTTTCTGACGGCGATATTTTATTTATTGACGAAGCTCACCGCTTAAATAAATTAATAGAAGAAGTTTTTTATCCGGCCATGGAAGATTTTAAACTGGATATTGTTATCGGTAAAGGGCCCTCGGCCAGAACTCTTCAGCTTGACTTGCCTCGCTTCACTTTAGTAGCTGCCACTACCAGACCCGGCCTACTTTCCACTCCCCTGCGCTCCCGTTTTGGCGTCAGTTTCCGTCTGGATTTTTATCAAACTCCTGATATGGAAAAAATTATTGAGCGCTCCGCCAAAATACTACGTGTTGACATTTTGCCAGAGGCGACTAAAATTATCGCTCAATGCTCGCGCTTTACTCCCCGGGTAGCTAACCGGCTGCTAAAAAGAGTTAGGGATTTTGCCCAAGTTAAAAATAGCGGACAAATTGATGAGCTGCTAGCCAAAGAAGCCCTGGCCATGCTTGAGATTGACGAATTGGGCCTTGAACCAATTGACAGACAAATTCTAAAAATTATTATAGAAAAATTTGACGGCGGCCCGGTTGGCCTGCAAACCTTGGCCGCTGCCACCTGCGAAGAAGAAGACACGATCACCGATGTCTATGAACCCTACCTTATGCAAATAGGATTTTTAATCCGCTCTCCTCGCGGCCGTATGGCCAGCCGTGAGGCCTACGCCCATCTAAATCAGAAACTGCCACAAGATTACCAGAAAAAATTGATTTAATGTTTTTAACCGCCTTAATTCTGTTTAATTTCTTAATCACTGTTTTTGTGGTTTTTTCTTTGGCTATTTTATTCCATTTTCGCAAATACCGCTGGCCTGGCGATTTAAACACCCTTTCGGCCGCTATTTATATTGTTGGCGCGATCTTTTTTGTCAGCCTGGCTTTTTATTTTTTTATCGCATGCCCCTGGGATATGCTGCCTTAAATTTATGTTTTTTGAATTAAAACCAGACGAAAAAATTATTGCCACCTTACGCCGGCATTGGCTGGTTTTATCGCTAGTAATTTTGCGAGTTTTACCGCTGCTATTTTTGCCTTTTATTCTCAAGCTTCTTTTATTATTTGTCGATCTGCCGTCTAACCCCTTGATTGACGAACTTTTTTGGCTCGCCTCATCTATTTGGTGGCTATTTGTCTGGACGGGGCTGGCAGTTATCTGGATTAATTACTATCTTGATTACTGGATTATTACCAACCAACGAATTATCAGCACCTATCAAAAAGGTTTGTTTCGCCGCGAGGTTTCAGAGCTTTCTTTCACGCGAATTCAAGATATCACCGCCAATGTTGGAGGAATTATAAAAACTTTTTTTAATTACGGGAGTCTGGAAGTCAGAACTGCCGGCACTTTTGAAACTGGCCAAGAAAGCAACGTCTTTGTCTTGGAAGACATTCCCCGGCCATATGAAATCCAAAACACTTTGTCAAAAATTCATCATGATTTTATCCGGGATTTCCACCATCGGTTATAAATCAAAAATTCTTTTAATCCGGGGGGCTTTTTTAATCGCTACCTTGGCGATTATTTTTATTTGGCCGCAAATAGCCCAATGCCAAGAAAACAACGTTGTTATCAATGAAATATTTTCCGATCCCTCCGGCGAAGACGCGGGCCTAGAATGGATTGAGCTTTATAATCCCTCCAGCTTTAGCAGCTCGTTCTTTTGTCGTAATATATTGGCGAGCACAAGGAAGCGATGACCAAAAAAATCTTTTTACTGGTGCGCAGGTAATAACCAATATGGGTAATAAATCTGGCTTTGTCGCGCTCTTTAAAAATAGCGAGCACAATAAAGATACTATTGTTGATTACTTGGAATATGGAGCGGCGACTAAAACATGGGAGTCAGTAGCCGAACAAGCTGGTATTTGGATAAAAGGACAGTTCGTTGAATCAACCACAGAAGGAAACTCGCTCGGATTAAAACAGGGCGGCCAAGACACAAATTCAACTAACGACTGGCAAATATTTCCTCTGCCAACCCCTAGTCAGCCAAATATTTATCAAGCGCTGCCAGAGCCTGAACCCGTACCTCTGCCTCCCCCGCCTGCAGTTAATCAAGAAAGTCCTGTAGCCACCACAGAACCTCCGCCCACAACCCAAACTGCGCCTACTATTAAAAATTATTCCGACAAAATCCAGCTTAATGAATTTATGCCTTGGCCAAAAGAAGGCAAAGAATGGGTAGAATTAATAAATCAGGGCCCAGAGACAATAGATATATCTGACTGGCAAATCGACGATATAGATGGCGGCAGCAGTCCGCAAAAAATTCCCAGCCAAACCTTAATCGACGCCAACCAAATTCTGATTATTGAATTTAATAAAAGCGTCCTTAATAACGACGGCGACGAGATTAGACTAATTGGGCAAGACGGAAAAATTTTGGATTCAGCTAGCTACCAAAAAGCAAACGAAGGAATTTCTTTTGTCCGCTTTGAAAATAATCCTTGGCTCCAAACTTCTAGCCCAACACCGGGACAGAAAAATAAAAAAGCGGTCCCGCCGACAGAAACTCCGTTGGCGGAAAAATCACAAAATGCGGCGGCTGATCAAACGGAGCCAAATCAGGAATCATCGCAAATGGGCTTGTCTTTATCGCAAGAGGCCGCGAATTTAATGCCTGCAAACACAGGCATCCTGACAGCTCCAGCGGATAAAGTCGTCCAAAGCGAAAATGAGCAACCAAACATTAATAATACTCAAGTTCAATCTGGCCATCTCTTAGCAAGCCAAACCGCAAGCCAAAATTCTGCTTTAACCGAAAATAGCGCGCCTGAAAAATCCAAGGCAAAAACGCCCTTATTAATCGGGGTCGTTATTGTCTTGTCTTTCATATCGGCTATGGCCTTGGTATGTTTCAAAAGGAAAAATCCGGTTGACAGCGCCTAAAAAACAGACTAATATTCATCCGTTGCCTTAATTTTTCATTTTCATTTTTTCATTTATTCTATGTCCGGCCATTCAAAGTGGAGCCAAATTAAACACAAAAAAGCGCTAACTGATGCCAAGAAAAGCAAGGTTTTTAGCAAACTGGCGCGCTTGATTTCTGTTGCCGCGCGACAAAAAGGCGGCGACCAAAATACTAATCCTCAATTAAGAATCATCGCTGAAAAAGCCCGGTCTTTGAATATGCCAAACGAAAATATTGAACGGGCAATAAAACGCGGCACCGGCGAAATAGAAGGTGGCAAAATTGAAGAAATAACGCTTGAAGCCTATGGACCAGAAGGCATCGCCCTTATCATTGAAGCGGTTACTGACAATAAAAACCGCACTATTTCTGAAATAAAATTCCTGCTTTCGCAACACGGCGGCAAAATGGCTGAGATAGGATCTGTTAATTGGCTTTTTGAAAAGAAGGGAGTAATTTATGTTGATTCAACTAACGAATCAAATAATCAAAAAGGCAAAGAGGAGCTGGAGTTGACGGCCATTGAAGCAGGCGCTCAAGATTTAAAATGGTCAGACGAAACAATGCTCGAAATTTATACTAGGCTAGAAGATTTTGAAAAAACCAAAGAGGAGATTGGATTAAAAAATATTAAAATAGAATCTAGCGCGCCAGAGTCTGTGCCAAAAAGCGAAATTAAAGTTGAGAACGAAAAGAGCAAAGAGCAAATAAAAAAGTTGCTTGAGGCGCTTGATGAAAACGATGATGTCAACGAAATATATTCTAATTACAGAGAGCAAATATGATTGTACTTGGCATTGACCCTGGAACAGCTTCTATGGGGTATGGGATTATTGACGTAAAGAAAAGTGAATTAAAGCTAGTGTCTTTTGGCTGTATCAATACTACCAAAGATACTCCCACTCCAGACCGCCTAAAAATTCTTTATAAAAAAATAAGCGAGTTAATTAAAAAGTGTCGTCCGGATATTTTATCAATAGAGCAAATTTTCTTTTTTAAAAACTCAAAGACCGTAATTTCTGTAGCCCAAGCCCGAGGCATTGCTATTTTGGCGGCAGCTAATTCCGGCCTGCCGGTTCAGGAATATACTCCGCTTCAGGTTAAACAAGCGGTTGTGGGTTATGGTTTGGCGCAAAAACAACAAGTCCAAAAAATGGTTAAAACTATTTTAAAATTAAAGGAGATTCCCCAGCCAGACGATGCAGCTGATGCCCTAGCAATTGCTATATGCGCTGGCCATTGCCCGGCCGCTATTGACAGCTTAAAGATAAAAAAATAGAATGATAGCACAAATCTAATTATTGATTAAAGGTCGAGAAAAACAAATAATAAATACTTGCTAAAAAACAATACATGAGCGAAGATTTAATTTTAAATCAGATGGATGAAGAGACCGAAGAGACTCCTGATGAAATCGAAGAAGGGGACACGACAACAGAGGCTCCCAAAGAAGACGAGGAAGGCGGATCCGATGAAGGAATTGAGAGCGACGAAGCGTAAAAACATTTTTTGATTACTCATCTTAAAAAGCGCCTCTTTTAAAGAAGCGCTTTTTAAGTTTAGCTATATTGAGTTATCGTCTCATCTTAATTTAATAAACTTTCTTTTACCAGCCTTAATCACCAAGCCTTTTTTTATTTTAATGGTCTCCTTCCAATCTTTTTTTATTTCATCATCAATTTCAATTGCTCCCTGCAAAACCAATCTTTTTGCCTCGGATTTTGAAGGAATGAGCTCGGTTTTTATTAATAGATCTAGAATATTTAATTCTTCTTCAGAAACTTTTATTTCTGGAATTTCCAAAGGCCTAGCTCCCTCTTTGAAAACAAGACTAAATTCTTTTTCTGCCTGAACTGCCGCTTCCTCGCCGTGATAAAAGGATGTTATTTTTTTGGCTAGTCTAGCCTTCGGATCCCGCGGATTTATTCTCTCTTCTTTCAACTCGCAAGAGATATTTTCGATTTCAGCTAACGGCGTATCGGTTAAAAGCTCAAAGGCCGGGATAATTTGCCCATCTGGCCAGCTCATTATTTTACCGAACATGTCTTTGGCGCTATCTTCCATTGAGACCATATTGCCTTCGGTTTTTCCCATTTTTTTGCCGCTGGGATCGGTTAGAAGCTTGGTTGTTAAAACAAATTTCTCTTTGTTTTTGACTGACTTCATTAAATCGCGGCCAACCAGCATATTAAAAGTCTGGTCTGCGCCGCCAACCTCCAAATCAACGTCCATGGCTAAAGAATCATAACCTTGGGCGATTGGATATAAAAATTCATGCAGATAAATTGGCTCGTTGCGCTTTATCCTTTCCTGAAACATATCACGCACAATCATTTGGCCAACCGTGAAATTAGAAGCAATCTCAATTAAATCAAGAAATGTTAATTTGTCGCTCCACTCTGAATTATATTTTATTTGGGCCGGATTTTCACCGGAAAAATCTAAAAAATTTCCGGCTAGCTTCTTATAATTCTCTGAATTTCTAATAACTTCGTCGCGGCTTAATTTTTTTCTCGCCGCTGTTTTATCTGTGGGGTCGCCGATCATGCCGGTAAAATCGCCTGTTAGCATGATTACCTCGTGACCTAATTTCTGGAATTGGCTTAACTTGCGCAGGGTAATGGAGTGGCCAAAATGAAGGGTTGGCGAAGAAGGATCGTAGCCGCAATAAAGTCGGATTTTTTTGCCCGATTCCAAAACCTCCTTTAGTGCCTCGGCTGAAGGATAGACTTTCTCGACTCCGCGGGTTAAAGCCTCTTTAATTTTTTCTTGCACATCCGCCACTTGTTTCATTTTTCGTTACTTAGAATTTTTAAGTGGAGCTCTTTTAATTGCTTTTCATCAACTTCCGACGGCGCAATCATCATTAAATCGCGGCCATCGCCGGTTTTTGGGAAAGCAATAACTTCTCTGATATTTGGCTCGCCTGCCAGAATCATAACAAACCTATCAATGCCCGGCGCGATACCTCCGTGCGGGGGCACGCCGTACGAAAAAGCTTCCAGTAAATGGCCGAATTTTTCCCTGATTTGCTCTTTTTTATGCCCCATTACCTCAAAAACTGCTTCCAAAATTTCTGGCCGATATGTTCTTAGGCTGCCGCCGCCAATCTCATAGCCATTGCACACAAAATCATATTGAAAGCCCATAATTTTTTCCGGGCATTCCTTAATCTCCTCGATATCCTCGCTCTGGGGGCGGGTAAAAGGATGATGAACCGCATCCCATCTTTTTTCTTCCTCGCGCCACTCAAACATCGGAAAATCAACAATGAAACAAAAAGCGAGCTCATTGGGATCGTTTTTATCCTTACGCAGATCCGGCTTGTCGGTCCCGTATTTTTCCATTGCCTCCTTATAAGAAATACGAGGGAATGGCGTTTGCGTAAATTTCTTATCTGGTGAAATATTTTTAACAATATCGGCGTATAATCTTTCAATTAAATCAAGGATTTCTTCCTGGCTCATAAAGCTTGTCTCCAGGTCAAGCTGAGTGAATTCTGGTTGCCTATCCCCACGCGTGTCTTCATCCCTAAAACACCGGGCAATTTGAAAATATTTTTCAAAACCAGCCACCATTAAAAGCTGTTTGTATTGCTGGGGTGATTGCGGCAAAGCATAAAATTTACCCGGCTCCAGACGGCTTGGAACGATGTAATCCCTGGCGCCTTCGGGCGTTGATTTAGTTAAAATCGGTGTTTCAATTTCAATAAAATCTTCTTTGCCAAGCCACTGACGCATAAATTGAATGACCTTATCGCGCAAAATCAAATTGTTCTTTAATCGCTCGCGGCGCAAATCCAAATAGCGAAATTTCAATCGCTTGTCTTCGCTGATTTGAGAACCGTCGGTATTAATATCAAAAGGCGGGGTTTTGGCTTCGGATAGAATTTCTAAATTTTCAACAGCAATCTCTATTTCGCCGGTTGCGATTTTAGGATTAATCATACCTTTAGGCCTGGCTTTAACTTCGCCCTCAACCAAAACCACCCACTCGGGCCTTAAGCTTGTCGCTTTTTCATATAATTCTTTGTTTTCGGGCAAAAAGACCAGCTGCGTTAAGCCTTCTTTGTCCCGCAGATCAATAAAAATAATTTTTCCGTGATCTCTCCTGACATCAACCCAGCCGGCCAATTTCACTTTTTGACCGATTCTTAATGAAACCTCTTTTGATAGAATTCTTTTTTCAATCATAGCTTAATCCTATCTAATAAATGCCTCAAAGTCAATTAGAGCGGCAAGGTTGAAATCTGACTAGAATTCTGGCATAATTAGACAGATGACAGACGGCGTAAATAAGCATATTTTTCAACGCGCCTCTATCAAGTTGGCGCTCGCGCCTATATTAACGAGCCCACAGCCAGCCCGACGTTAAAGAATATGCTTATTTACGCCAGATAATCTTACTTCGCACAAAATGAAACTTTATCGCCCATATCATAGCGCTCCCAAAAAAAGAGGTAAAATAAGGAAAATCCTGACTTTTCTGGGTTATCTGGTTGGCGCAGGCATAATTATTATTGCCGGCGTTTTTATATATTTTGTCAAAGACCTGCCCAATCCCGATAAAATTTCCGAACGCCAAATTACCCAGTCAACTAAAATCTACGACCGAACTGGCCAAGTTTTGCTTTATGATGTTCATGGCGAAGAGAAAAGAACCGTTGTCCCGCTTGACCAAATTTCTAAATCTTTACAGCAAGCCACAATTTCCACAGAAGACGCTAATTTTTATCATCATTTTGGATTAGATTTCAAAGGCATTGCCCGGGCTGTTTGGGGAGTAATAACCAACAACAAAAGCGCTGGCGGCGGCTCAACTATCACCCAGCAATTCATAAAGAAATCTTTTTTTACCGATAAAAGATCTTACACCAGAAAATTCAAAGAATGGATTTTGGCTTTGGAGCTAGAAGCAAAATATTCAAAAGACGAAATTTTAGGATTTTACTTAAACCAAATTCCTTATGGCTCAAATGCTTATGGCGCCGAAGCAGCCAGTCAAACATTTTTTAATAAATCAGCCAAAGACCTGACATTAGCTGAAAGCGCTCTTTTGGCTGCTCTGCCCCAAGCCCCAAGCTATTATTCTCCTTATGGCTCGCACCCCGAAGACCTTAAGGCCCGCCAGGAATACGTTCTGGAGCGGATGGAAAAACTAGGGCATATCAACAGAGAAGAGATGGAGGCGGCAAAGGGAGAAAAGTTAAATTTTTCAAAAAATACGCAGATTATCAAGGCGCCGCATTTTGTAATGTATATCAAAGAATATCTGGAGGCAGAATACGGAGAAGAAATGGTTGAACGAGGAGGATTAAAAGTCTATACCTCTCTTGACTGGGATTTGCAGCAAGCCGCCCAGGAGATCGTTGAAAAAGGGGCACAAGACAATCAGGCAAAATACGGCGCCTATAATGCCGCCCTTTCTGCGGTTGACCCAAAAACAGGCCAGATTTTGGTTATGGTCGGCTCAAAAGATTACTTTGCTGACGCCCTGCCGCAAGGCTGCGAGCCAGGAAAGACTTGCCGCTTTGAGCCAAACGTCAATGTATCTGTGCGCAATCGCCAGCCAGGCTCTTCCTTTAAACCATTTGCTTATGCGCTGGCCTTCCAAAAAGGCTTTTTGCCAGAAACTACGCTATTTGATTTAAAAACAGAGTTTAATTCTAGCTGTCCACCAGAGGCTGTAGCCGAACAATATAATGGCCAACGCTGTTATAATCCCCAAAACTACGACGGAAGCTTCAGGGGGCCGGTTTCTATGCGTCAGGCCCTAGCCCAATCGCTTAATATCCCGGCCGTTAAAACTCTTTATTTGGCCGGCATACCAGAAACAATTGAATATTCAAGAGCAATGGGCATCACGACTTTAAAAGACAAAGACCGCTATGGCTTGGCTCTGGTTCTTGGCGGCGGAGAAGTAAAGCTAATTGATGAAGTGGCTGCTTATGGCGTCTTTGCGGCTGACGGAATAAAAAACGAAAAAACCGCGATTTTAAAAATAGAAAATTCAGAAGGAAAAATTCTGGAAGAATTTAAGGCCGACCCCAAAAAGGTTATGGAGCCACAAATTGCCAGATTGATTTCTGATGTTTTGTCTGACAATGAAGCGCGAGCGCCAGTTTTTGGACAAAGCTCCCCTCTCTATATTAGCGACCGACCAACAGCCGTTAAGACCGGCACCACCCAAGAATACCGCGACGCCTGGACCGTGGGTTACACTCCGTCTTTGACAGCTGGCGTCTGGGTTGGTAATAACAACAACGCGCCGATGGCCAAAGCAGGCGCTGGCTTATACGCGGCCGCGCCCCTCTGGAATGCTTTTATAAAAAAAGCTTATGAGATAAAGGCTGATAACCAACAGCCAATTCAGAATAGTTTTACCTTACAAAAAGAGCCGGAACAATTTATTAAGCCGGAAATAAAAACCACTGACAAGCCGGTTTTAAATGGCCAAATATTTTCTGAAGCAAAAGTAAAAATAGATAAAATTTCTGGCAAGCTGGCCACTGACCTAACTCCCCCGGACTTGATTCAAGAAGTGCTCTTTAAAGAAATTCACACCATCTTATATTATCTTGATAAGGACGATCCTTTGGGCGAGGCGCCAAAAAATCCTTCAGGCGACCAGCAGTTTTCTAACTGGGAATGGGCAGTGCAAAACTGGGCCAAGACCTCTGGTTGGGTCCCGCAGCTGCCGCCAAGCAGCCAAGACGATGTTCACAAGCCAGAGAACCAACCAACCATCCAGATTGTTTCTCCAAATTCTGGCCAGGCCATCACCCAAAAATCAATTACTATTTCTGTCCAAGCCCAGGCAAAACTTGGCATTAAACAAATAGATTTCTTTTTTGATAACCAGCTTATCGGAACCGATACAAAAGAACCCTATAGCATCACCTATAATCTCCCCCGCCGATTAAGCGGCGCCGCACATACAATTAAAGTCCGCGCCTATGACCAAGCCTATAATCGCCAAGAAACCGAAATTCAAGTTTTTACCTACAACATACCAGGAATAATTATTGAGCCGGAAGAAACGCTAACTGACTAAAATGTAATCTCTTAAAAATTATCTACAAAAAACAGCCCCATCTATGGGGACTGTTTTTTTAATTGCGGCTCCTACCGCTTTAACTAATGAATCTCATTTTTTCTATTAACTCCTTACCAAATAATTGATTAAGGTGTTGAATAATTCTTATTTGTTTTAATTGAAGATCAGAGGCCCAAATAGAGTTTAGGCAGTCAACGATTAAAACCTTATCCTTGAAAGAAACCGGTTTGGTTTTATTTCTATAAACTTCTCCGAAAAGTTCTACTAAAATTTTATCCCAACCCAAAGCAAGCTGGTTAAATTCTAAAACCGGGCCGAGGTTTAGTTTGTTTATCGTAAAGGGGAGAATTTTTTTTAGCGTGACCCACATTATAGTTAGGTTTTAATTGGCATTATTACATACAGAAATCCATCTTCGCCAGAGGGCCTAATAACAGATGGACTGGTTTCTGAATTTAATCCCAAGGAAACATTTTTTGTTGAGATATTGCTTAAGCCATCCAAAAAATAACGAAAGTTAAAGATAACTTCCATTGGTTTACCTTTGACATCAGCTGGGATTTGGGATTTATTTTCACCCAAATCAGCATCTTGAGACAAAATATCAATCTTACCAGAATAAATAGACAGCTTAACGTCATTTATTTTACTGCTAAAAATACTGGCGATTTTAATATTATTAACAAACTCATCCTTAAGAAGGGTTGCCTGAGTTTCAAAGCTTTTGGGGATAATTTGTTGATAATCAGGGTATTGGCCGTCAATAATCCTTGAAATCAATTGCACCTCATTAGTCTCAAATAAAACTTGGCTATCGCCCAAAATAAACCTAACTTCATTATCTGGCTTTTCGGTTAATATCCTAATTAGTTCCTGAATGGTGCGCTGGGGAATAATTAAAGAGATTGGTTTTGTAATTAAATTATTTGTCTGATAGATAGTTTTTTCGGCTAGTCTAAAGCTGTCGGTTGCCACAAATTTAATTGCTTCTTTGTCTATTTTAAAAAGGATTCCTGAAATTTCAGGCCTTGATTCAGAAAGAGCAGCCGAACCAACAACTTGAGATAAATTATTTTTTAATATCTCGCCTTTTTTAAAAATTATAATCGGCTTTTCTTTTATTTTAGGAATTAAAGGAAAATCATCAGACGGCAGACCCTTGATGCTAGCTTTGTAATTTTCACACCTAACAAAAAGGGTGTTATCTTTTACCTCTAGTTCAATTTTTTTATTTGGTAAACTATTAATAAAACTGCTTAATATTTTAGCTGGACAAGTAATTGAACCTTGTTTTTCTATTTTTCCTGAAGTCCAAGTGTTAATACCAATTTCAAGATTAGTTGAAGAAATTTTTAATCGGCCACCCTCGGTTTCAAGTAATAAATTATTTAAAATCGGCAAAGTTAAATTACGGCCAACAATATTTTGGGTAATATTTAAATTGGTTTTTAGATTTTCCTGAAGACAGATAATTTTCATTAATTTAATTTTTAATTTATTTTAATGTTATATTTATTAAGTAATTACTTATTTGTGGAAAAGTTTGTTTTGTTGAAGACTGTATTAAATTTTTTATTTAATATATTGTTGATAATATATTAAAATTTAAGGGGATTATTATTATTTGTAATTATTTTTTATAAAATAATTATTTTATAAAGTATTTATCCACCAGATATTAATTATTAAATACTATAAAATCTTTCTTTAATTAAATTAATTTCTTGTTGTAGGGATTCGTTTTTTTGTAGCTCTCTATTTAATTTTTCACAAGCATACATAACAGTTGTATGATCTCTGCCGCCTAACTTCTCACCAATAAAAGGAAAGGAGCTTTTTAATTCCTCCCTGATTAAAAACATAGCTACTTGTCTTGGCCAGACTAACTCTTTTTTACGACAACGATTAATTAGGTGGCTAGTGTTTATATCGTAAAATTCTGATACTGCCTGAAGAATAACTTTATAACTTATTTTTTTAGAAGGAGGTGAGGTAATGCCGGTTAGTATTTTTGAAATTTGCTCCAATGACGGCAGGGAGCCGCTTAATTTAAGGGTAATCATTACTCTATTTAATGCTCCTTCAAGCTCCCTGATATTTTTTTGAATATTGGCAGCGATATAATTTAACACCTCATCGCTTATTTGAAGATTTTTTTCGTAACACTTTGCTTTTAATATAGCGATTCTTGATTCTAAATCAGGATAGCTGATATCAGCGATCATTCCCCCTTCAAATCGTGATTTTAATCTTTCTTCAAGCGTTGAGATAGCTTTGGGCGGCCGATCAGAACTTATAATTATCTGTTTATTGTTTTGATATAAGGCGTTAAAGGTATGGAAGAATTCTTCCTGAGTTTTTTCTTTGCCGGATAAAAACTGAACATCATCAATAATTAAGACATCGATTTTTCGGTAACTATTCTTAAATTCCTCCATTTGCCCATTATAAAGGGCAGCGACTAGCTCATTGGTAAATTTTTCAGAACTTGTATAGCAGATTTTTTTCTCGTTTTTAAAGTTTTTAACTATTTCGTTGCCAATTGCTTGGATAAGATGGGTTTTGCCCAGCCCCACCCCGCCATAAATAAATAAGGGGTTATAGAGCCGGCCAAGGTTTTTAGTTATTGCTTGGGCAGCCGCTTGGGCCAATTCATTGAACGAACCGACAATAAAATTATCAAAAGTGTATTTTGGATTAAGGTGGGTCTCTTTGTTGATCTCAAGCTCTTGGAAAGACTGATTGACAATTTCGGTTTCTTTCCGTCTGGGAGGAGTTGATCGTCCAGGCGTTGCCAGTTCTGGCAAGGAAATCGCGGCAATGACAAATTCAACCTCTTTTACTTCAGGTAAAATATTTCGCAGAGCTCTTAATATTAATTTATTGTATTTATTCTCCAGCCACTCTTTAGAAAAAGCATTAGGGACGCCGACTGTCGCGGCGCCTTCTCTGGTTTTTATTACATCGGTGTTCCGAAACCAAGTAATAAAGTTTGTCTTGGAAATATTGAGTTCAATTTCCCCTAAGGCAGCTTGCCAAAGCTCGTGGTTGGTCATAGAGATTTATCGGCTAGAAGCGATTATAATTTCTAACCTTTGTTTTTAAAAAATAAACAAATATCAGCCCCCGTCATTTATTGGCGGGTAGAGAGCGGGCTGTATAAATCTCAGTAGTTTTACAGAAGGCGTCTGTATTTAAAGAAAGCCTTTTGTAAAACCGCTGAGGGAGCAGGCGGTTTTGTAGCGTGTCCTGCTTGGCCCGAATTTTAATGGACTTTTTAACTTTTCCAATTATATCACAAAGAAAATTATTGAGAATAACCCTGTCTATGGCCAGAAAGACACAATTTTGTTAATAAGGTGTGCAGTATTTGTGGAAATCATTTTTTAAATTGACTTCGTAATTATTTAATACTATACTTAATTTAATCCAATGTCAAAATATGCCGGGTAGTGAAAATTTGGCAGATAACATTCTTCCTCCGTAAAAGTTTCAAAACCGGCAAAGGCGAACAAAAATTAAGTAGAAACGATTTCTAAGATTAAATTTATTAACGAATTTAATCTTAGCCAAATTTCTGCTAATCGGTATGAGTATAACCTATAAGCCCAAAAAAAGAAAACGCAAGAAAACCCACGGGTTTTTGAAAAGAATGAGGAAATTCGGCGGCCGTCGGGTTTTAAAAAAAAGAAGAGCCAAGGGCCGTAAGCATTTAACGGTTTAATCAATGTTACCCAAAATTCAGAGATTAAGAAAGGCCGGTGATTTCAAAACGGCCCTAAAAAGCGGGCGGTTTGTCAGGGGCGAATTAATGGATATAAGATTTTCTGCGAACGATCTTGGTATTTGCCGTTTTGGCTTTATAATAAGCGCCAAGGTTTCCAAAAAGGCTGTTTTGCGCAATCGGGCGCGCCGACAAATATCCCAAGCAGCTAAGGCGCTTATCGGTTATATCAGGCCCGGTTATGATTTTGTGATTATTGCTAAACCAAAAATCATCGGCAAAGATTCTGGTGAAATTAACCAAAAATTAAATGACTTTTTTAAGAAAACTAACCTTTTTAGTCAATAAAGCCGCCTTAATTTCTATTAGATTTTATCAGGTTGCTTTATCGCCAGATCAGGGAATTTTACGAAAACAAAATAATGTCTGCCGATTTTATCCCTCCTGCTCTCATTACAGCTTTGGCGTGATTAAAAGATTCGGTGTTATGAGGGGCGCTTGGTTGTCTTTTAGAAGAATTTTAAGATGCCACCCGCTAAGTAGCGGGGGTTACGATCCTATCCCCCCAATTAAAAACAATGGACATAATTAGTTTATTATTTAACGAAGTTTTATATAGACCGCTTTTTAACGGCTTGATTTTTTTATACAATACAATTCCCGGCCATGATTTTGGCGTGGCGATTATTGCTTTAACTTTAATTATCAGGGCGGCTATTTATCCCTTAGCGCAAAAGTCTCTCAAATCTCAAAGAGCATTGACTGAGCTGCAGCCCAAGGTTAAAGAGATTCAGCAGAAGTATAAAGACGATAAAGAAAAACAAGGCCGGGCCCTAATGGAGCTTTACAAGGCCAATAAAGTTAATCCGGCTTCAGGCTGTTTGCCGCTTCTTATTCAATTGCCAATTCTTTTGGCTTTGTTTAGCGTTTTCAGAACCGGCCTGGATCCCGAAAGGTTAAATGGACTTTATAGTTTTATTTCAAATCCGGGCGTTATTAACCATATGTTCCTTGGTTTTCTGGATTTATCGCAAAAGAATCTATATTTAGCCCTTTTGGCTGGCGCAGCGCAGTTTATCCAGTCTAAGATGATGATGCCAAAATCAAACAAATCCAGCGCTACTGATTTTTCAGGCGCCATGCAAAAACAAATGCTTTATATTTTCCCGATTATAACAGTCTGGATTGCAGCGAGTTTGCCAGCGGGGCTCGGGCTTTATTGGTTGGCAATGACTTTATTTGGAGTGGCTCAACAATATTTTCTTTTAAGGAAAAAAAATGAACAACGAATTTAAAGAAACATTAGAGGTAATAGTTAAAGAAACGCTTTTAAAAATGGATTTTGAGGGCGAAATTTCATTTGACTCAGACCAGCAAGACTTGTTGATATTAAAAATAAAAAGCGAAGAAGCCGGTCTTTTAATCGGTAAAGGCGGCGAGACAATGGCGGCGCTACAGCATCTAATCAGGGCAATTGTTAGTAAAAAAATAGGAGCCTCGGCGCCAAATTTCATTATTGATGTTAATGATTACCGGTATAATCAGATAGAGTCATTAAGGGAACGAGCCCAGGCTTTGGCAAAAGAAGCAATACTGGAAGGCCGATCAAAGATTTTGGAACCGATGTCTTCTTATGAGCGAAGAATAGTCCATTTAGCTTTGCGTGATGTTCGGGGTATAAAAACTGAAAGCGAGGGAGAGGGCTTATTAAGAAGAGTAGTGATCAAGCCAGATGCTAGTTAGAAAAATCGCCTACAATACAATTATTTCCCTTGCCTCAAGGATTTTAGCCACTCTTATCGCTTTGATAATAGTGGGTCTGACAACGAGGTATCTGGGCCAAAATGGTTTTGGTTTATATAGCACCATTTTGGCTTTTTTATATATTTTTTCGGTTCTAGCTGATTTGGGCCTCTATTCTATTTTAGTGCGGGATATTTCAAAAGACGGAGCCCCAGAATCTGAAATTGCAAGCCACGCGCTCTCTTTGCGATTTTGGGCGGGGCTTTTTATTTTTAGCGTGGCGCCGATTGTCGCTTGGTTTTTTCCTTATTCTTTTGAAGTTAAGGCGGGAATTTTAATTGCTTCTTTTGGCTCTTGGTCTTTATCTAACGCCCAAGTTTTAATGGGCGTTTTCCAAAAATATTTAAAAATGGACAAGGTGGCGTTTGCAGAATTTATTTGTCGCCTTTTTCAGCTTGCTTTAGTTGGCTTTTTTATCTGGAAAGACTTTGGGTTTTTAAGCCTTGTTATTGCTTATAGCGCAAGCGCTTTTGTTAATTTTTTGTTAGTTTGGTTTTTTGCCAGAAAATATGTTTTAATAAAAATCGGCTGGGATTTGCCTTATTGGAAAAAGATGTTGAGAAAAAGTTTTCCCTTGGCAATCTCAGCTATTTTTGTAATGATTTATTTTAAACTAGACACAGTTATGCTTTCTTTAATGAAATCGCCTTCGGACGTAGGCATTTATAGCGCGGCTTATAAGATCTTGGAAAGCTTGATTTTTCTGCCGGCGATGTTTACCGGATTGATTATGCCTCTTTTATCGCGATATGCTTTTGGGAATCCGTTAGAATTTCAAAAGGTCAGCCAAAAAACCCTAAATATTTTTTTAATTTTTTCTATTCCCTTGGCAGTCGGTGGAATTTTTCTGGCTGGTCCGATAATCAATTTGGTTGCAGGGCAGGGATTTTCAGCTGCTGCCGGAATTTTAAAGATTCTTATTTTTGCCACATCAATTATCTTTTTTGGCGCCTTGTTTTCTAATATGATTGTGGCGCTGGATAAACAAAAATCATTGGCCAAAATTTATGCCTTGGGCGCAGCGGTTAATTTTTCAGTTAATTTGGTTTTAATTCCGAAATTTTCTTATTGGGGCGCCGCCAGCTCAACTCTTTTGACAGAGCTTTTGGTTACTGCTTTAATGGCAGTAGTGATTTTTAAAGCAACTAAAAAGTTCCTCAATTTTAGGTCTTCTCTTAAGATTTTACTGGCTTGCGCGCCAATGGCCGCGATTCTTTATTTTCTCACCCCGTTTAATATTTTATTGCTTTTGCCAATTGCTCTTTTGGTGTATTTTTTCAGCCTTTTTGCATTAAAAGGATTTTCTATTGACGACATTGCTTCTTTAATCAGGCGCCCCACCCAACCATGAATAGCCTAGCGCAAATTTCCAGTTCATCCAAAGAAAAAATAACGCCTTTTTGGCGTTATTTTGAGATTGCCTTTTTACTGCTTATCCTTTATCTTCCGTTTCAGATTGCTTTAAATCCGGCTGGAAACATTGATTTGGCCTCAATCAGGGTTTTTGTCCTGTTGTTTTTCCTGGTCTGGTTTTTTTACACCGCATTTTTTAAAAAGGAAAATTTTTCTTTAACTTTCCAAGGCTTTGGCCTAGTCGCCTTTTTAATAATTGGCGGCCTTTCTTTGCTTTTGGCTCAAGAATTTGAATGGGGCTGGCGCAAATTTTTATTTCTTTTGTCCATATTCCCGCTTTATTTTTTAGCTGTTGGTTTGGCCAACAAGCCAGATTATTTAAAGAAAGTGGTCGGCATTTTTATTTGGTCTGCGGCACTGGCGGCTTTGGCGGGTCTAATCCAATTTATAATTCAGTCGGTCTTCGGTCCGGAATTTTTGGCTAATATTTATTCACAAAGACTAGGTCCGTTATTTTGGGGCAAAAACTTTTCCTCGCTGGTCATAAGCGATCCAAGCTGGCTGGTTAATGTGGCTGGCCAAACTCATATTAGAGCCTTTGGCCTATTTCCAGATCCGCATATGATGGCCTTTTTTATGGGCTTATCATTCCCCATTGTCTTTGCCCAGCTTCTTTTTAGGAGAAGCAATAATCTTAAACTACTTGCTATTTTTTGTTTATTATTCGTTGTCCTTTTGCTGACTTTTTCTCGCGGTGGATATCTGGGATTCTTGGCAGCAGCCGCGATAATAATTTTGGTTTCTTGGCGGCTACTGGAGAGGAGTAAAAAAAAGGCAGTCTTAGTAAGCGTTATTTTTTTTGCTATTGTTATATCTATATTTGCTCAACCGGTTACAGCGCGTTTTTTAGCCAGTTTCTCTCCAGACGAGGGCTCCTCTTCCGGCCGCTTGGCAATCTGGCAAGATTCTTGGAAGGTATTTTTAGGCCACCCGATTCTTGGTGTGGGTCTTGGAAATTATCCAAGGGAGGCCGACTCCTTAATTGGTTATCGCAGCTCTATTACCAGCCACAATCTTTATCTGGATATTGCTTCAGAAATTGGATTTTTTGGTTTAGCTATTTGGCTGATTTTAGTTTTTGGCAGTATCTTTCAATTGTATAAATCTATTAAGAGGCATAAAAATCAAGAATCAAATAATTTTTTATTGGCAGTTAAAATTGGGCTTTTAGGGTCACTCGTCTATTTTTCCGTGCATTCTTTTTTTGAAACACCAATATTTAATCCAGTTATCCTGGCGGCTTTTATGATAATTCTGGCTCTGGCCAGCTTAGTTGCTAAATATGGCTATCAGCATTAATTCAATTTATGAAATAGCTATTCTGGTAATCGGTTTTATTGCATTCGCCTTTTTGGCATGGCGGAATTTTGAGCGGGCTTTATATCTTGTAATAATTTTTCTACCCCTATATATTTTAAAGGTTAAATTATTTATCATTCCCTTTAATGTTTTAGAGATTTTAATTTGGTTTCTTTTTGCGGTTTGGATTTTAAGGGGGGCTTACAGAAATATTGATTTGTCTAAGTTTAAAGATTTTTTATGGCCAGTCGTTTTAATTTTAGGCGGCGTGATTTTAGGGCTTTTTATCTCGGATAATTTTAAAATAAGCGCGGGAATTTTTAAGGGCTGGTTTTTAACGCCTTTAATTTTTGCCTTAATATTGGTTGGCGAGCTTAAGGGAGACGAGAAAAAGAAAAATATTTTTTGGTCTTTTTATATTTCGGCTGTTTTAGTAGCAATTATTGCGCTTAGCTATTATATCGGAGGCAAGGTTACTTTTGATGGCCGCTTAAGCGCCTTTTTCCTTTCGCCAAATCATTTAGCCATGTATTTGGCGCCCGGATTTTTAGCTGGCTTAGGGCTTTTTGGGCTGACTGATTCAAGGAAACAACGCATATTGCTTGCAGCCGGCTTATTTATTTGCGGATTGAGCATTTATTTCACATTCTCATATCTTGCATGGATAAGCGTTCTGGCAGCAGCTGCTTTTTGGCCGATAATAAAGTTTAAGTGGTTGGATAAAAACGATAAAAAGTTATTGCTTATTGGCTGCTTGTTATTTGTCATATTGCTGGCCGGCTTGTTTTTTTCCCAATTTGGCAGCGAGAAACTTGATAATTTATTGCACTCTGACCGCTCTTCATGGCAGTCGCGCTTAATGATCTGGCGGGCAGCAGGCGAAATAATAAAGGACCACCCGATTTTAGGTATAGGAGCAGGTATGTTTCAGGGGTATTATTTAAAATATCAAAGTCGATTTTCTGTTCCTTATCTTGAATGGGCGGTGCCGCAGCCGCATAATTTGTTTTTAGCTTTCTGGCTGCAGGCGGGCCTTGCCGGTTTAGTCGGTTTAATTTGGCTGCTGGCTGTGTTTTTTAAAAAAACATTTAGCCTGCTAAAAAACAAAAATCAGCTGGCGCTGATTTTAATAATACTTATGGGTTATATAATTTTACACGGCTTGCTAGACACAACCTATTTTAAAAATGATTCGGCAGTTATTTTTTGGATAATAATAGCTCTAGCTATTTGAGATTAACTTGGCTACTCGTTAAATCCTCCCCAACCCTCTCCCCGTATCAAGTCCGGGGCAAGCTCTAAAAGGAGAGAGCGATCCCCCTCCTTTAGGAGGGGTTAGGGGAGATTTTAGCTAGTCTCCTATTTTAATTTTATATTACAAAGCAATCCGTTTTTCCCATTTATAAAAAACAAATAATCTTCCTCTGGAGAAAGGATCAGCTCTTTGGCGTCAAAGGATTGCTCTTCGTTTGATTGGGCGATTTTTGTTGTTTTTTGGCTGGCAACATCAATCATATAAATATCATCTCGGATAATTATTTTTCCGTTTAAATAATCGTCAGGCATAGCTACGCCTTCGGAAAGCCCTTGGGGCACAGCGCAAAAAATCTTTTGGCTGTCTGCTCCCCAGACGCATTTTTCAGCGATTGTTTTAAGCGGCAATAGCGTGGCTTGACCAGATCCGATTTGCGTGACAAATAATTTTAAGTCTTTCCCCTTTTCATTGGTTGTCTGATAAATAATTTTTTTTTTTTTTTTCGACCACTTAACAGATAAGCCATAAATATCGCTTAAAATTTTCGTTAAGTTGCCAGATTCCGGGTCAATGGTAAAAAGAGAACCCGGAACTAGGCCGCTGGGAGAATTTCCAATAGAAATTTTATCTGGGCCGGGCCATTCAACAATTAGATTGGTTAGGCGGGTAGTAAAAATATTTTTCCAATTTTGACCATTGGCATCGGCAACGCTGATATTATTTTGATCGTTGGAAGCATTTTGATATTGATAGACAATTTTTTGGCTGTCTGGCGAAAAATTGATTGAGCGAACATTTTCATTTAAGGCGTTATTGGCTCTGGCCTGATAATTAAAAACGCTTTTTGTTGTTTGGCCGTTTTTCTCAAAAATACTGATAACTTTCTTTTTGTCTGGCGACCAAACAACCCCTTCTAAATCCGGCAGGTTAGCGCTTGAGATGACCTCTTCTCCTGACCCATCAAAGTTAGATTTTAAAACATGGCCATCGGCTTTTGAATAATATTTTATGGTTTGGCCGTCTTCGGAAATTGTTGGCGCCAAAACCGCGGCCTTGCTGATAATATTTATTTTAAGGTCGGTTTTTATCCCTTCGTTTTCTGTTTCGCTGGTTGGCTCCTTTTTAATGTAGAAATTATAAACCACTAGCGCGCCAGCGGCAAAAAGAAGAAGAACAAGAGAGGTGATAAAAAGTTTTTTGGTGTTCATAGATATTTAATCGAGATTAGATCCGTTATTGAGCAGTAAAGTAATTATGCGGACATGACGACTGAAACGTCCCAATGATTGCTTTCGTTAGTATATATGGCCCCACTTGGAGAGCGATACTGTTCTGAGCCAAAAGTGGGAGGTTCTATTTTGGTGAAATTATCTTCTATGTAAGATGTTAATATATCGCTCATCATCAAATCAACTTTATAGCCATTTTCATGGCTGTATTGTCCTTCTGAGTGACCAGCCTCTGTGCCGCCAGTAATGTATACGCTGTTAGGGCTAATATTATGATCTTCTACAAGACTAATGACTTCATTAAGAGTTGTTTGCTTTATGCCTTCTAGTTTGACACATCCTACAGATTGGCCTTGTGCACACGCTGGTTTTACTCCGATGCCATGTGCCGTAAGCAAATCTCTTGCAGCTTGCTCTGTCATTCCGCCGCTTGGCGGAGGGGGTGGGGGAGGAGGGGTTGGTGTTGGGGCCGGCACATATTTTTCTATTGGTGCAAGATCCGGCCCGCTCAAATCAATCAGTTGATGGTTAATCGTCCACAAAATTATGTAGGCGCCAAAAAGAAGCAAAAGACCAAGCAGAGCAGATAAGATATAGTCTTTAGCTTGGGCAGTTTTGCCAACCATATATAAAAATCCGCCAAAAGCAATGGCAGCTACTGCTAGCGCGCCGGCAATGCCAAGCCCCCAGATATAAAGCGCTTTAATATATACTCCGGGTTCGGGGTTATCGCCTTCTTTCATTCCGCCAAAGGGAAATTCAATGGCTGAAGCAACTAAGGGCACAACAAAAACAATTATTATTAAAATTAAGAAAAGCATCGCCTTTTTTTTCATAGAGAAATTTTAAAAATTAAAAGTATGCGTTAGCGTGTGAAAAAATAAATTAATGTTATGACGTCCGACATCGATAGAATTCTGGTTTTTAAAATTATGTATAAAATCCCCCTTAATCCCCCTTTAAAAAGGGGGAGATAGTTGTCTTATGATTTGAAAGCTATGCTTTAACAGAAACCGGCTTAATTTTCCTTTTTAGAAATCCCGGCAGATACCCGCCCTCTTCCAAATATAGCGTGATTATAAAAAAAGTCCAAGTTGGCAGAGCGCCCAACACCGGCACAAATTCAACAAGACTGGCGCCAATAAATCTTTTGCTCGGGAATTTATGAAGCTTCCAAAAGCACCAGAACCACAAAATTGCAGTGATTGGCAGATTGATTATTGTTACTAAAACCGCTAAAAAGACTGAAAGCGTGCAAACTACATCAAGGCTGTCTTTAACAACGCACAGCATGCCAACAAGCGCAAATTCAACGCCGGTAATCTTTTTGCTTGAGCTGGGTTGTTTTGTCTGCGTTGATTCTTCGTCTGGCTCTTGGCTTGTTTGCGCCCGATTTTGATTTAATTTTTGCTGATTTAGCTGTTCTTGGGGCATTTGGTTAAGAGGCAATTATTGTGGGCTACGAAACACTCTTTTCCTCCTCCCCTCAGATGAGGGGAGGATTGAGGTGGGGTGATGATTATTCGCGTGGACGCATTTGCATGAATTCGCGCCATTTAAATGCAATCAACACCACCCCCTACCCCTCCTCATCTGAGGAGGGGAGGAGTTAGAAAATACTTTACATCAGCGGGTTTTTTTGTTGAATAGTCTCTTGCTCGGCAAATTCCTGTTTGGCTTTTTCAATTTCTAAAAGTTGCGAAGGGTCAGAGGTAATAATCTGGTCTTCGGTGTAGGAGGCGACAACTTTTATCGCCACATGCTTTAGCCCGGCAAAAAATATTCCTTCGCCAACATTGCATTCCAAAAGCAGGTATTTTTCTTGCTCGGTTAAACTAAAGGTCTGTTTGATTATATCAATGGTGGTCGGCGACTGCTTCATTAAAAGCTGTATAGAGGAATTACTGACGATTGGTTTGCCGTATTCGGAGCTCATAAAATCAGCAATATCTTGTGTAATAGTTGTTAGGGCGGTGAAATATTTGCGGCAACGCTTGGCAATATGCGTCATAAACGAAGCCGCATCTACGTATTTCATCATTACCCAAGCCTCGTCAACCACTAAAAGTCTTTTTTTAAGCCTTTCTGTTCGCATTAGATTCCAAATGTAGTGTAGGACAATATACATTGCCATTGGCCGCAATTCCTCTTCCATATCGCGAATGCTAAAAGTTACCAATTTATTTTTGGCTGTAATATTGGTTGGCTGGTTAAAAAAGCCAGTATAAGAGCCAGTAACGTATTTTTCCAAACGCAGGGCAATGGGTTTGCCGCCCTCCATATTCTCTAAAACGGTTTTTAAATCGCCCAAAAGCGGCGGCGTCATTTTGGAAAAATCAACATTAGGTGTGATATCGCGGGAAGCATAAGTTTCATTAAGCGCTTTATCCAAAATCGCGTCTTCTTGCGGAGTTAGGCCTCCAAGCATTATTCGAAGCAAACCAACAAGATGTATAATATTGCTTCGTAAAATATCAGCTGGCTGGTCGTCTTTTTGTAAAACAGGTAAATCAAACGGGTTAATGTTGTTGGCGGAATTAAGCGAGATTTTAATATATGAGCCGCCGACAGTCTCGGTTAAATATTGGTATTCGTTTTCCGGGTCAATAACGATAACATCTGTGCCAAGCATCAGCGATCTTAGAATTTCCAGTTTAACAGCATAGCTTTTGCCAGCGCCAGATTTAGCAAAAATCACGGAGTTATAATTTTCCATGCTAAATCTGTCAAAGAGCACGAGGCTGTTATTGTGCCGGTTAATGCCATAAAGAATGCCTTTGTTATCCGACAAATCAGAAGAAACAAAAGGAAAGGTGCTTGATATTGGCGAGGTATTCATTGGAACGTTAATAAAAAGCTCGTCTTTGGCCAGAGGCAGAATAGCGTTAAAACCTGCTTCTTGTTGAAATGAGGCGGGTTTGGCATAGACCAGTTTTGCCTCCAGCAGTCCCCTTATTTCATTCTCTGTTTCATCAAGCTCCTTGGCTGAGTCGCCAAAAATAGCCAGATAAAGCCCAAAGCGGAAAAATCTTTCTGTCCCCTGTTGAAGGACGTCTCTTAAGCCCTCCATATCCTGCAAAGAGGTTTCCAAGATTGGGTCTCTGGCTTTGCCTTTCTCCTGCTCTATGGAAATTTGCGATTGAACATGCCCCACTCTTTTTCTTAATTGTTTTAAGATTAAACCGGTGTCAGCCGGGTGAATAAACATCGTAATATTTTTTTCTTTATCAAGCGAAAGAATAGGCGAGAGCCAATTGGTTAAAAGATGCCTTGGGTAGGTAAAAACAAAAAGAACGCGGCAAAATTTATTGCCAATTTCAAGATGGTTGACGCTAAGCTTAATAGCGGGCGGCGCGATTAATTCAGCCAAGCCAAGCGAGGTTTGGTTTGGTTGGTTTGCGGCCGAAGGTTCGGGGGATTTTTTTCTTGAGAATAAAGAGAAGGCCATTAGAATAAATTAAAAAGTAAAAAAAGAATTATAAGCGTTATCCCCCTCTTTATAAAAGAGGGACTAAGGGGGATTTATATTGAAGACTATTTTTAAAATCCACCCCAGCCCTCCTTTTTTAAAGGAGAGAGCAGGCCATTATACATTAATAACCGGCCTTTCTCTGGCGCCGGGGTTATACATTTTATAAAGAAGCTCAACTAATTCATCGTCATTTAGGGCAACTGTTTTTAAACTGCAGGCAGAGAGTCCGGAAGATATGTATTCCATTCTTTGCCAAAGGCCGGCGCGCATCTGTTGGAAAGTTGGGAGCTTTGTTTCCCCGTTTTTTTTGCCAAACGATTTTTTCATCTTTTCAATAAGACCGGTGGCTTGTTTTTCAATGCTTTGGGTAAAGGGCACGATGACATAAAAATAAGTGCTCATAATATTAACCATTTGCGATAAATTTTTCACAAAATCAATATATTCGCTCGTTTGGATTTTTAAAAGCTCGTTTTCCTGTTCAACTCTTTTTTGTTCCAAGGTTTTTAAATAATCAGAAACATCAAATTTTCTGGTTGAGACCAGAATTTGGATTGGAAAATCAAGCGAGTTTAAAAATTCCTGATAACGATAAGTGATGGCTTCCTGCTCTTCGCTGGATTTTAAAGAGAAATTAAGAGAGCCGATCATCAAAACCCCCTTTAAAGAGCCGTCTTTCATTAAGATAGCGCCTTCTTTGATTTCAGTGACTGGGATTTTTTTTTTTTTTCTTGCGCCCTGATTCATAAAGTTAATTTAAATATCAAATTGTCATTCCTGCGAAAGCAGGGATCCAGGTTTTATGAGTCTGGATTCCCGCTTTCGCGGGAATGACATAGAATGTTCTAGGGATTTTGTTGATGTCAGACGTCAGCAGATTAATTGCCTAATTTAAATTCGATTTTTCTTCCAAATAAACATCCTTCCTTTAATTATATAATTAATAGAAGCGCCAAGAATGGTAATAAACGGCCGGCCGTTGATTTTAAGAAATGCCAAAGCCAGCGCAAAAAGAGTCAAGGGAATAGAAGCTAGCATAAAGAGCCAAAACTCGGCATATTGATACAAAAAGAAAAGGATTGCGCCGGTTCCGCCAAGATACCCAAACTGCTTTAAAGTCAGCGGCCCGACTATTTTGTCCTCTACTTCTAAAAATTGGGGGACATTGAATTGCATATAAAAAAGCTCAAAGCTCAAAACTCAAATATCAAAGCACGATTTCACGCTTGGTAATATTATCGGTCTTCGGAAATCCTCCCCAACCATCCCTAAAGGGAGGGGGTTGTTCCCCTCCTTTAGGAGGGGTTAGGGGAGATTTTAAAAGCAGCATTGTTTGGCTGACGGAAATGTTTTAAGCCTCGAGCTTTTAATTTCTAATTTTACTGCTGGTTAAAATCCTTTCTTAAATTAACAATATTTCCCTCCAGTTTTGGCGTTGGTTTGGGAGCTTGCAGAACCGGGCCAGATAAATCTTCGCTGGAAACAGGCTCTTTGTAAGCGTCTTTTGTTGGGATCGACGACGGGGGTGGTTGATAGGTAGGTTTTTGGGGGAGACCGCTGATTGGCACTCCTCGCGGGGGTTGGGGTTGAGGTATAGGCTGGGCAGGTGCGGACTTTGGCGCAGGAGCGCTCGGCATGGGTTTTTCTAAAATCAACAATCCGGTTTCTTTGGAAAAAGGCAATTCTATTTGCTCGTCAAAAGATTTTAAAACTTGATTTAAAGCCACTCTTTCTTGCTCTTTTAAGGCTCGGCCATTTTGGCTCTCATATATATAGCGCATTCTAACAAGCGCCAAATCCTGTTCTGGAAAACCGGTTCTGAATTTAGCGTAATCAGTCAGCCAATTCCCTATTGAAGGAAGCCTCGGGCTTTCTGAATCAGGCAGCCTAATCGGACTTTCGGTTATTTTCTGATTGGCAATTTCTGGTTTTTGATTGATAGCAGAGGCGATTGTTTGGTTTGCGATTTCCTGCGGAGCTGGTTTGGGAGTCTCGTTTTGAATCGGAGCGGAATTATTTTCTTCTAGTTCCAATAACTCTGCTTTATGGGTTGGCGGAGTTGCCGTGCGCGACCAATTCTGTATTAGCGATTCAATGTTTGGGAAATATTGTTTAAGCGGCAGAAATATCGTTTTTGCTAAAGCGCAAGATAGGCCATTCGCAATTTCCATCGGAGCGGGCAATTCTCTTTGAAAGATTTCTGGCATTTTTTCCAAAGGCGCGTCATTAACAAAAACAAGGCCGATTAACTTCGCTATTTTACCCCGGCCATCAAGCGCGATGCCGTAACTTGTGCCGACGCCGTGAACTGTCTGGGTTGGCAGGTCAGAAAGTAAAACATTTTTTACCGGCTCCGGAAGATTATTCACTTTTTCTCTAAAAGCCAGATCCATAAATTATACATTTCTTAAATAAGCATCTTGAGTTGCCATAGTGTGCCCTTGAGCCGCGGGGTGTTGTCTTATATATTCAACAATATCGTGAGCTAGCTGGCCATTTTCATTTCCAAGTTTTTCAACAACACCACGTAAAAGATTGGGCGGGATATTCATAGCCACAGTCGGTGAGAAGTTTTGCAGGCGTTTCAGGCCTTCTGCGCCAGCCCTCCGGGCCCAGTCTCTTTGTTGGGTAGGGGACATTCTTTGTACATCGCCAGTTTGGGACGCATAAGCAAAGTTGACCTCATTTCCCACAGGGTTGATACCTCGGGCATTCATCGCCGCTTGATTCGTTGGGTTTGTTATTCTCGTTAGCGTAGCAATGAGTTCTCTTTGGTGTTGGGTTGATTTATTCCTTAAGTCTTCAACTTGTTTGGCGCTTCCGTTTCTAACTATAGCATCTACAACATGATCATCCAAAAGGGAAAGATGCGAAATACTATTAAGATTACCTTCACGGATCGTGGTCTGGACAGCTTGTTCGCGCTGGGCAAGATTTGCGATGGTCTCTGGTCTTGCCTGCTCTAGCTGGGTAGCTTCTTGCCCGTAGCCAAATCGCCTGAGGTTTTCAATGGCTGTCGTGGCTGTCGCATTGTCATATTGATTTTTGGCTACGCCTCTCCTTGTATTTTCCAAATCAACGGCAACCGCTCTAGCCCCTCCTGTTCTTCTATCTAGTTTTTCTCTGTCTAAGTCGGCTTGGCTATATGAGGCAATCCGTCTTGCGTAAGCCTGCATCTCTGGAGTTTCCATTGCCCTTCGTCGTACGTCTTTGGCTGCAGCCTCAACTCTTGCTCCAGTTTTTGCGAATGGCGTTCTTTCTTTTAAGGTTGTTCCTACTCTTTCTGTGACTGCGGCTCCGGCTCTCCTTGCCTGTGTTTGCGCTTGCCTACCAGTCCACGCCACCGGTCTCATTGCTTGTCCTTGCGCCCAGCGTCTGCCTCTCTGACCCATACTGACAACCGCGCTGGCGCCAGTGATGCTCATTTTCTGGGCGACAATTAAAGAGCCTAAAAGAAAACCGATTATTATGACAAAGCTAATTGTTGTACCAATGCTAAAACTTCCAATTCCGGGCATTTGTTGTAATTCTGTAAGCCCTTCCCCTGTATTGCGCATTTGCTTCAAAACAACGCCCTTGGTAATCATAAGAAGCGAGATATAAAGAAAAAAGGTGAAGGCCGGAGCAAATAGAATCCATTTCATAAAACTCTCCCACCATTGATTCCAATATTTTTGGGTTACTGGCAGAATAGAAAAAAGCCAAGCTAGTGGAGCTAAAATAAGTAAGAATAATAAGGATATATAACGGATTATAAAAAGAATAGCCGCGGCAAAAAATACAAAAGCGGCGATTAAAATAAAAATAGAGCCTGCAAAAATTCCGATTAGAATTGTTAAAAGAGCGTCTACTTCGCCGTCAAGGTTAGGCATATTCACTTCGTCTTTAAATACGCTTGCCATATCTAGGCCATTCATAATATTGTCGGTTATGCTAACCGCTCCATTCGATGTCGCCGCGTTAACAAAATATTTGGTTAAAACTTGAGAAAAATCAATTATGACTCCAGCAATTACTAAACTAAAATTAATTAAAAGAGCGGCGATGATTAATTTTGGCAAGGTGCGTTTTAAGCCGTATGAATCAAGTTTTAAAATCGTGGCAAAAGCAATAATGATTAAAATCAAAGAGAAGAACATATTGGCCAAATCTCTAGTGTATCTCCAGCCTTCTTGGACAATGACTGACTTGGTGAAATCCTGCAGTTCCGGTTTCTCGAGCACAAAATTAAATATATAAGCTGCTAACCGAAGAAGTAGGCCTAAAACCGAGAAAATAAACCACATAACACCGCCTAAAAGTTTAAGGGCCTGTTCATATAACCATCCTCCGCCTCCAGCATTACCAGCGCTGCTATTTGATACGGATGCTACATTATTTTGGTTGCTGGGCGTATCACAAAAATATCTTTGTTCCGCTACTCCGTGCGCTATTAACATTGATTTATAAACGCAGAACCCTTTTTCGCCACTTTCCATACAAGGCGCGCCCACGGTTTTTGCTGTGCAGTTAGTGATATATGCTGAATCCGGCACGTCGCATTCCAAAACTGGCTCGCCTTCGTCGTCTAAATCACCCGTCATCACGCAGGTTCCGTTCACGCCTCCTAAGGCACATGTATCTCCTGCTTCCAGGCCGTCACATTCTTGCGCAGACGCATAATTAGCAGTTGAGAAAAAAATAAAACCAGCAACTGCCAAAACAGCAATAATTAAAACAATATTTATTTTTCTGGATTTATTTTGAGCCATTAAAGCCTTTTAATTTTTATTGGCATGACGCCAGTCGTGCCTGCTCCGCAAGTATCTGCTGGGCTACTCCAGCGGCCTGCTGGTTGTAGTAGCCAGTAAAAGCAGCTATCTGATTATTAAGAAGAGAGGCAGCTTCTAAAAGCCCTCGGAATGTGGTTTGGTTGGTGTCTAAAAGATTTTGTAATGAGTTTAGCGTTTCCCTGTAAAGGGTATCAAACTGCGCCAAGGCAGCGTCTAGTTCGCCAGGGTCAGTCTGGGAATCTATAACTTCCTCCATGGCCGCGATTAGATTTTTCAGATTGCTTTCGGCTTCTGGAATTAAGGCGCTTTTTCGTGATACCAGAGACATAAAACCGGTAACAACAGCCAGAGGCGTGCCTCTATTGTCACCCCAATTCCAGTCGCCAGCTGATATGGGGGGTGTGGCTAGAGTGCAGCCATCAGTATGACTAATTTGAAATTGAAGCGAGGTTAATTGTTGAATGGCATTTAATATGCCGCCTGCATCATAGCTGGCATTTATTAAATTCATTCTCATCGTTTGGATTGCAGAAAGCAGGTCTTCGGCTGTTTGAAGATTATCCTCTACGTAACCCAGATCAAGATCAGGCACTGGCGGATTGCCTCCGCCTCCGCCACCACCGCCTCCACCGCCACCGCCACCGCCACCATCATCGCCGCCGCTCTCACCCCAGACATCAAGGGCTGCGTCAGCCCCTTCTTCTACAATATAATTAATCGCTCCTAATCCCATGTCTATAATGCCGTTTATAAAAAATTCAGCTACAGCAGCGGCAAATTCAGACCACTCATCAATAGTCAGCATATAGTCCAGGTCCATCATTGTGCTTCTTCCGGTCGCGAGAGTTTGAAGAATACCCGGGGTTGTCCTGTCACCCAAAGAGCTTTGGTTGCCAACTAATTTGCTTGATTCGGTTGAAAAAGCTAAATTTTCTCTGGCCGTTTTTTCGTCAGAAGCAAGAAAATACGCGCCATACATATTGCCTGAGGGTTTTAGCATTTTTGCCCACATATCCCAGCCGCCGCTACCAAAGTCACCTAAAAAGGCATCTGCTTCATCATCTGAAAACGGAGGCTCTGCTTGATCTCTGAAGCTGGCGCTTTGAGACAGGTAATATCTTGTTTGTTCGTCAAACACTCCAGATAAATATCCTGTGCCAAGGTTGCTTTCAATAAAATTAAGACCGGCTATTTGAGCAGTTCCTGATAGATAATTCATCCAATCTATGACAAAATTTCCCTGTGTCCAGCCAAGCACTTCCTTAACTATAAATTCCAAAACAGCTCTTTTGAACACGGCAAAAGTTATTCTTCTGGCCAGATCAATAAGTTGTTCAAACGCAAAAAATCCCGCTAAAGTCCCTTCGATAGTGGTGAGCAATGCTATTTCCGCTCCGCAGCATTGAGCTTTTGCTTCTTTGGGTGGAGTAAGAATATTGAACGCAATAATATTGAAAAGAAGCACAAAAACTAAAACCGCGGCAAATAATTTACGGGACCAAATTGTTTTGTTGAAGAAAGACATTATTTAAGATTTTTTTTAAGGTTGTTTATTTCCATTGTTATTTTTTCAGACGCCGAACCGCTTTTCTGGTATTCTTCTATGGCGATTAAGGCTTTCAGCGGATCTTCCTGAGCATTGCTTATAACCAAGAAAACATTACTGCTATGAAGCATTGTTGATAAAAGAGTCTTTTGGAATTCAGCATAAAATTTGGGCGTTGAAATGTTTTTTAATTTTTCATAGGATTCATGGAAAGTTTTTTGCGCTATTTTAACTTTTGAAAAATCACTATTTGTCATAGCCCATTCGATATCCTGGTCTGAGACCTGAATATTTTTTGAGTTTTCTTTGATAATATTTAAAACAGCAGTTAAATAGGCAATTCTGTCTTCGTTCCTATCGCTTTGGGAAATTTTTATGTCGTTATCGGTTATGCTGGGCGGCAAAACTTTTTTTAATTCCTCATTGCTTATATTTTGGAGCATTTTTTGAAATTCCGGCATATTCTCAAGCTCTTCTGCGCTATACATTTCGCCTGTGTCTGGATTTATAAGTACGCTTTTGCCTTGTTTTATGCCTCCGCCTATTCCTTTTGCAAAAATTTCGGTCCAGTTATTTGTGCTAGCTAATATTTTTTCTTTTTCGCTAAAACCAGTTTGAGCATTACTGCCTTTTTGCATTGGGTTGTAGCCAGACGCCACTTCTTCGCCGTCCAAATATCCATCGCCATCAGAATCTTGATTATTGATATCTGTTCCGTATTTTGCTTCTTCCCAATCTCTTAAGCCATCGTTATCAGAATCTTTAAATTTGTCTTTTATAGCCGAAGTTACAGAAGCAGTTCCTTTGCCGATTTTTTTAAAAAGATTTATAGGATTAAATTTTCCTTCGGCGTAAAAAAAACTGCCAAAAACCAATAGTAAAATTAGCAGTATCACGCCCGCTGCAAAAATACTTTTTTTTCTGTTCTCAAGCATACCCAGTATATCAACTTCCAGAGCCAAGCGCCGCTTTCTTGTGGCGCCTGTATTCTAAAAGTCTTAAACCTAAAAATCTACGACCCTGAGTGGTTTTCAAATAATGCTCTCGGCGCTTGGCATCTTCTTGATTAAGACAGCCTTCAAAATATATTAACTTGAACGGTAATCGGAATTTTGTAGAGAAAGATAATCCCTTATTATGTTCTTCTATTCTTTTTTTAAGATTAGCGGTATAGCCAACATAGCAATCTTTATCTTTTAGGCTCTCTAAAACATAAACCCAGAAGAACATACTGGAAGTTGTATTACTGGGCATAGAATTTATTAACTTAATTTTAACACAGATTTATCCACAAAAAAATAACCGATTTTCAGTCAGTTATCCACAATTAGGGAAATGCAATAACCAATAATCAAAAAACAATAACCAGGCAAATTTTAATAATCAATTTTTCAATATTCAGATTATTTTAGTCCGATGCCGGATTTCTCTATTATTGAAGAAGAATTCTTTTTAGCTCGTCGGCCTCCTTTATTAGGGGCTGGATTTCTTTAGATAAGCCTTCGTTTGTTTCTGATATCAATATCAACCAATAGATTGTTTCTTTCGCCTCTTTTCTTGCTATTCTTAGTCGATGGACAAAGTCCTTTTTACTCAACGCGTCATTAGCTTCTATATAATTTGCTCCGATTGAAGTTCCCGCTCGAAAGCCCTGCCGGATTAATTCTATATTGATTATGTTTTTTTGCAGAATCTTACATGCTCTAGCCATCTTTTTGCTAAAATCAAGCGTTCTTTCTTCTAAATCAAAATTATGCATATTGTTTCGGTTATTGTTTATTTGTCTATTGATTATTATTTGGAGCTTGTTTTTTGGTTATTGGTTATTTAAATTTAATTCCTTCGTTATCCTTGTCCAATCTTCAGCTCTCAATGTTTCTGCCCTTTGGCTTGGCGAAATACCAGCTTTTTTTAAGGCCTCTTCAACTATTTTGCGGTTAATTTTTAACCCTTTTGTTAAGTTACCGGCTAATTGTTTGCGGGGAGCAGAAAAACCGGCGCGGACGACTTTAAAAAAATCACTTGCCCCCTCCTTTTTAAAGGAGGGCTGGGGTGGATTTTCTTTTTCTACAAAATCCCCCTTAATCCCCCTTTTATAAAGGGGGAGATGGCTTTTTGGTATAATCTTAATTATCGCCGAATCGACTTTTGGTTGCGGCCAGAAACAGCTTTTGGAAACATAATGCAAAATTTTTGGCTGGGCGTAAAATTGCACCGAAACCGCCAAGAGACTCATTTCGGGCGGCTCGGCACAAATTCTTTGGGCTACTTCTTTTTGTACCATTAAAATCATTTCGCTTGGCGGATTATTTGATTCCAGAAACTTTCTAATAACGGGCGAGGTTATATAGTAAGGAAGATTGGCGACGAGTTTGTAATTATATACTTTTGTCATCCCGGGCTTGAACCGGGATCCAGACGTCGTTCCTGCGAAAGCAGGGATCTGCTCATTATCCTGGATTCCCGTTTTCACGGGAATGACAAAAAGCGAGGTAATTGGAAATTTCAAGGCATCGCCTTCTATAATCTCTGCATTTCCATAATCTCTTAGTGTCTCTTTTAAAATTTGAATCATATTTCTCCCTTTTTCAATTGCGATAACCCTTTTTGCTTTTTTGGCTAATTCTTGTGTTAGCGTGCCAAGGCCCGGTCCAATTTCCAAAATCGTGTCGGCTTTTTTTATTTGTGCGGCTTCAATAATCTTATCTAATATATTTTTGTCAATTAAAAAATTCTGACCAAGCTGTTTTAGGGGCGTGGTGCCATATTTTGATAGCAGATATTTAATTGTTTGCGCGGATAAAAGGTTCATTCTAAAGAGAAAATTATAAATCCAAAATCCTAAACTCTAAATAAACTCAAAATTCAAATGTTCTAAATTTAAAACTTCTGATTTTGTCATTCCGGCGAAATCCGGACTCTAGGTTCGTTTTAGATTTTGGATTTTGGTTATTGGGATTTGTTTAGAGTTTAGGATTTAGAATTTAGGGTTTTTTAGAAATCGTATTCTCCAAACTCTTCCGGCTCGCCAATTAAGTCTATGAGATGCTTTGGTATATCAAATAAAAACCTTGAGGGCGGATTGACTTGGATGCTGCCATATAAGTTTCTTTGCTGGGCAAAAGTTAAAAAAAGCTGTTCTTTGGCGCGCGTTATGCCAACATAGCAAAGCCGCCGTTCTTCCTCCATTTGCCAAACATCCATCATTGAGCGGGAATGCGGAAACAGGCCTTCTTCGCAGCCGATAATAAAAATCACGGGAAATTCAAGACCCTTGGCGCAATGAAGCGTCATTAGATTAACCAAGTCTTTTTGTGTTTCCACGTCATCATGATTTGACATTAGCGCTACTTCTTCCAAAAAAGAGGATAAACCTTCTTGGGGGCTTAGCGCGTCATATTTTTTGGTCACTGAAAAAAGTTCCTCAACATTTTCCCATCGGCAATCCCCCTCTGGCGAGCCGTCTCGCAAATAATTTTCCAATCCGATTTTTTTAATGACTTGCTTTAGGGTTTGCGAAAGAGGTAGAATTTTTGCGGTTTCTCTTAAGTCAGAAATTAAATCCTGAAAGTCTTTTAGGGCTTTGGTTTTTCTTGGGGTGAGCTCTGATATGAGTGCTTCACTTGGCCGGGTTAATAAATCAACAGCTCGCTTATCTTTTCCCAGCCCCCGCGGCGGCAAGTTGATGATTCTTTCAAGGCTTAGCGCATCTTGCGGGTTCTGGATAAAGCGCAGATAGGCGATTAGGTCCTTAATTTCCTTGCGTTCATAAAATTTAAGCGTGCCGATAACTTTATAAGGAAAGCCGAATTTCAAAAACGCTTCTTCAATTGCCCGCGACTGGGCATTGGTGCGGTAAAGCACAGCAAAGTCCTTAAAGGATAATCCCCTTTTTGATTTCTGGCGGCTGATTTCCTGAATAACAAACTGGCCCTCATCTCCCTCATCTTTGGCGGCAAAAAAAGTTATTTTGTGGCCGGCAGAATTTTCTGTCCAAAGCTGTTTGTCTTTGCGATTGATATTTTTTGAGATGATTGCCTGGCTAGCATCTAAAATGTTTTGGGTGGAGCGATAGTTTTGTTCTAAAAACACTAGTTTTGCTTCGGGGTAATCCTTTTCAAAATTTAAGATATTGCGGAAATCCGCTCCCCGGAAAGCATAGATTGACTGGTCAAAATCGCCGACCGCGCAAATGTTCCGGTTTTTGGCAGCCAAAAGATTAACAAAGACATATTGAGCATGGTTTGTGTCCTGATATTCGTCAACTAAAAGATATTTAAAGCGATCTTGATATTTTTCCAGAATTTCGGGGTGGTCTTTAAAAAGTTTATTTGCCAACATCAGCAAGTCATCAAAATCCATTGCATTGTGACTTTTGAGGCCGGCCTGATATTTCTCGTAAACTCTTGAAACTATCTGCTGAAAATATTCAGCGCCTGACTGGCTGTAGAGTTTTTGATCTATGAGTTCGCTTTTGGCTTGCGAGATTATAGCTTGGATTGTCTGGGGTTTAAATTGTTCTTGAGAAATTTCCAAATCAGCCATCACCTTTTTTACTAAAGCCAAGCTGTCTTTGTCGTCAAAAATGACAAAATCCTTTTTATAGCCCAAAAGCTCTGCTTCTTGACGCAGAATTCTGGCGCAAATTGAATGGAACGTGCCAACTAAAGGCAGGTGAGCCGGCGTTTGGGGCTTAGCAAATTGATTATAAGCCAAAAGTTTTTGCAGGCGTTGCTTCATTTCGTCGGCTGCCTTATTGGTAAAGGTGACGGCCATTATGCTTTGTGGCGCCACCCCCTGTTCTATTAAATAGGCAACGCGGTGAGTCAGGACTTTTGTTTTGCCAGAGCCCGGACCAGCCACAACCAAAATCGGGCCTTCGGTTGTAATCACGGCCTCGCGTTGTTTTTCGTTAAGAGAGTTTATAATAGAAGACATTTTTTATCCAGTATAACGCAAAAGCGGAAAAACTAAAAATAGGATACCGTGATTCACGACAATCTCATACGTTTGCAGTTGTTGTGCGGTATTGCTTCGTCGCCCCGCCCGCTGTGGCGGGCTTGGCTCCTCGCAATGACAGGGCGGTGTTTTTACGCACAATTTTTAGTTTCTTTGCCTGTTAATTTCTTGTGGACAGATTTCTTGACCCGTTATACCAAAAAATGCTAGGATTTATAGGCAGCAAAGGATGAGTACAACCCTTAAAAATCCCTCAAATAAGCCAAAAATGGCCTTGAGGGAGTCAAGGAAAAGTATTCGCCAAATGGTATTTGGCGCTTTTATGATTAAGAAGAAATGGCTGTTAAGCGCAGCCGTTATTTTATTTACTTTTATTACGCTAGATTGTTTCTGCGCTCCTCCGTTTAAAGACATTTCTGAAAAACCAATTTTGTTTAACAAAGAAGAAACGCAGGTAGTTTTTGGACAAATATTTTCAAACCAGGAGCAGTCGCTTATTGGAAGCGCGGGAATTTTAGGCGGCCCATCGATTTTAGGATCTCTGGTCGCTTCTGTGGCGCAAGCGAGCATTGATTTTTCCGCTGACGATGCTTTTGAGGACGCAGACTTACTGCTGCTCCAGGAGAATTCTTTAATATCAGCCAATAATCCGGCTGGCACAGTTGGTTTTTCCGAATTTAATCGTGAAGTTAGGACTTACGTTGTAAAACAAGGCGACACGCCCGAGGAGATTGCCATCTCTTTTGGTATTAATTCCTATACTTTGCTTTGGGCCAATAACTTAAGAGATGGTGATATTATCAGGCCAGGCGATAAGCTGACAATTTTGCCGATTAACGGGGTGAGAGTTAAAGTTGGCGCGGCGGATACAGTAGCCTCTTTGGCAAAAAAGTACAAAGGTGATTCAATGGAAATCATAGCTTTTAATAGCCTTCCGCTTGACGGAGCGCTTAAGGCTGGCGAATACATCATTATTCCTGATGGCGAAACGCCTAGCCTGCCTAAGCCAAAATATACAGCGCCGGCTACAAAATATGCCAAATCAACCACGCCGGCTAGCAGCTGGTTGATCTGGCCGACATCCGGACAAAACTGGGGCAGGATTCATGGTAATAACGGCGTTGACGTTGCCAATAAATGCGGCACGCCGATATACGCGGCCGCTACTGGCAAAGTTATTATTTCAGATGGCGTTGGTTGGAATGGCGGTTATGGTAAGTATGTTAAGATACAACATCCAAATGGCGTAGCCACTCTTTATGCTCATGCCACCCAACTTTTGGTCTCGGCCGGAGAACAGGTTGGACAGGGTCAGGTGATCGCTTTGATGGGCACCACCGGCCGCTCTACTGGCTGTCATTTGCATTTTGAGGTGAGAGGCGCGGCCAATCCATTAGCTAGGTAATATTTGTAGAACTAGATAGGAATTATTAAAAAGCCCGAGAGGGCTTTTTAAAGTTACGAATATCTAATTCCTAATTCCTAATTTCTAATAAAAATCCCAATGCCCAATGTTAAAAAATAAAGCAGCGGACATTTTATTGGGGATTGAGAATTATTTAGGTCAATTAGCCCGCCCTCGGCAAGCCGAAGGCGAGGCCGGGGAAATTAGGTTAATTAGAAATTTAATTTTCTTCCTTCGGTCTATATTGCAATGCTTCAGCCAAATACTGGGTTTTGATTTCCGCGTCTTGAGCCAAATCAGCAATGGTTCTGGCCAGTTTCAAAATCCGATGATAAGAGCGGGCTGATAAATGCATTGTGTTAACCGCATTCTTCAAAATTTGCTGGCCAGTTGAATCAATCGGGCAATACCTCTTTATTTGCCGTAAATCCATTTCTGAATTGGTGACAATATTTTCTTCTTTGAATCTTTCTTTTTGTATTTCTCGAGCTTGCCCAACCCTTTCTCTTATTAAAGCGCTTTCTTCGGCCACTTTTTCTGTGGCCAGCTTATCATATTTTATTGGCGGCACTTCAATATGCAGATCAATGCGGTCTATTAATGGTCCGGAAACTCGTCTTTTGTATTTGGCAATTTGTCCTTGTGAGCAAACGCAATGTTTGGCAGGATTGGTTAAATTGCCGCAGGGACAGGGATTCATTGCCGCTACTAAAATAAAACGGGCGGGGAAATTGAGCGTGCCCTGCGCCCGGGAAACAGTAATAATGCCGTCTTCCAGGGGCTGTCGCAAGGCCTCCAAGACATCGCGGTGAAATTCCGGGAATTCATCTAAAAACAAAACGCCCCGGTGGGCTAAAGTTATTTCCCCGGGTTTGGGATGATTGCCGCCGCCAACCAAGGCAGGCGCTGAAGCGGTATGATGAGGGCTGCGAAAAGGCCGCTCGGTGATTAATGGTTTTGAATTGCCAAGACGGCCAGCCACGCTGAAAATTTTAGTTACATCCAAAGCCTCCCCAAGATTTAATGGGGGCAGAATTGTTGGCAGGGTCCGCGCTAACAATGTTTTGCCAGCGCCGGGCGGGCCAGACATTGCTATGTTGTGGCCGCCAGCAGCGGCGATTTCAAGCGCCCGTTTGGCGCTCTCTTGGCCTTTAACATAGGCCATGTCATATGGGGAGTCGCTTTCTATATAATATTGGCTAACATCGGTTAGGGGGCTGGATTCAATTAATTGTTTGCTTTCAAGATGTAAAAATAGATCTTCTAAATTTTGGGCGCCAAAAACCTTTATGCCTTTAACGAGCGCTGCTTCAGCGGCGTCAGCTTTGGGTAAAAAAATATTTTCAAAGCCTCTAGCTTTGGCCATAAGCGCCAGAGCCAAAGCGCCATTTGTATGGCGCAGTCCCCCTTCCAAGGATAGCTCGCCGATAAAAAGAGATTTGGCTAAGTCTATGTTTTTTGGCGCCACTTGTTCAGAAGCAATCAAAAAAGCTACGGCAATTGGCAGATCGTAGCTTGGCCCTTCTTTTTTTAAATCAGCTGGCGCCAGATTGACTGTTACGCGGCGGTTGGAATGATGCGGCGGTGAGGCGCCCGAGTTTTTAATAGCCGAAGAAACTCTTTCTTTTGACTCCTTAATTGCGGCATCAGGCAAGCCGACAATAGAAAAATTATGCAAACCCGGCGACATATCAACTTCGACTTCAATCGGCAGGCAGTCAAGGCCAATTAAAGCAGCGGAATAGACTTTGGAAGGCATAAGATTTAACGATAATTAGAAATAATCTAAAATGTAAATATCAAAAATCAAAATGACAATGTAAAATGCAAAATTATTAAATTCATTTTTAAATTTTGTTCGTCAACTGGCGGATCATTTTCCATTTTGATTTTTGCATTTTTAATTACTTTCAATAAATTGGCAGCTCGACGAAGAATGTCGAGCCTTTCCCTTCTCCTTCGCTTTCAGCCCAAACTTTGCCTTTGTGCTCTTCAATTAGTTTTTTGGCCACATAAAGCCCTAGGCCTATGCCCTCAGTCCAGAGTTTGGGCACTTTTTTGCCTCGCACAAATTTACCAAAAATCATTGCTAGTTCTTCCCCGTCCATTCCAATGCCCGTGTCTTTAACCGAGAATAAAGTTTTATTGCCGGCTGATTTAGCCAGCTTTATCTCCACATATCCTTCGTGAGTATATTTAATGGCATTATCAATTAAATTCATAATCACTTGGCGCAGTTTTTCTGAATCAGCCCGAACAATCATTTTATCGTAAAACTGCGGATCCCATTTTAACTCCAGCCTTTTCTTGTCAGCGGTGGTTTTAAGTTCGTCAGCAACACTACTGACAAGCTCTGTCAGCGATATAGATTCCCATTTAAATTGCATTTTCCCCCCTTCTATGCGGGAGATATCAAGCAGATCATCAATTAGATGGCTTAATCTTTCGTTGCTGGCGTTTATTTTTTCTAAAATTTCTTTAGCTTGGTTGGGTAAGGATCCATAAGTTCCTTCAGTCAGCATGGAAACAAAGCCTTTGATAATAGAAAGCGGAGTGCGCAACTGATGCGAGGCAATAGAGATAAATTCTGATTTAGCTTTGTCTAACCTTTGTAAGTCTTCGTTGGCCTTTTTTAGTTGTTCTGTTAGCGCTGTTAATTCTTCTCTGGTCCTGACTTCTTTTAAAACACCGCGAATGAGGAGGATGCTAAAGAAAGAAACGGCGCCAAAAAGTGAAAAATTAAGCACAACTGCGTTTACTGATTCAGAAAACAGAGCATTAATTAGGAGGATTAATGATATGAGAGCACCAAAAATTTCCGTGGCAATAACTTTTACATTCATCAGATGGTGTTTTAAAATCGCATAGACAATAAAAACAACCATCGGGATTGTCATTACCTGTCCCAGCCAATTGAAATAAAAGATATTGAATGAGGGGAGAGTCAAATTGGAAAAGTTGGCTAAAATAGTCGGGATAAATGTGCCCCATAAAATAAATCGGATCTGCACTTTATTGATGCCCGAGGCAGACCAGTATTTTTTAAAAAGGATAAAAAATAAGACCGAAAAATAGAGCAGAAAATAAATATTATAAACTAAATAATAAGCCCCCCAGAGGATTTCTTTTTCTTGGCCCGACCCTATTTTGACGCCGCTCACAATATATCCGTTTCTGGCTGCCATAACTGCAAGAATAATCGTAGGCAGCCACATAAAAAACCGGACATATTTATTGACATTTATCTGGCCCTCAGGGAGGGTGAAGACAAAATACATAAGAGTTGGCGGGATAAGCAGGGCGACTTCGTATAAAATCCTTACCCAAAAAATAGCGTCCTGCTGGGCGTTTGCGTTTCTAAAAAGAAACATGGCGACACACCAAGAAACAAGCGAGACAACAAACAAGCTAAACCATTGGTTTAGCTTGTTTTTGGGGTTCCTAAAATATACAAACCCTCCTAGTAGGCTATTTGTAATAGCAGCTATAATAATTAGAATATTTTGTATATCCATTTGCCGCTAGCAGTTGTGCAATTTTTCTGTAATTATTTTTTTGATTTCATTTATTTTTTCAGGCGCATAAACCTTGCCCGAGCGCTGGTAGTTGTCTATTCTAAAACCCAATAATTCCCCGAGTTCGCCAAATTGATTAATCAAAGAGATGTCTGCTCCTTTGAGGCAATAGTCGTTGGTCGGCGCATCGCAGGCCATGATAAGGGTCTCTCCCAGACAGCAGAAAATATCATTTTTTCTTGCCAACCCTAGATTAAAATGAGCATTTATGTCTAGTGTCAAAACAACTCCTCCGTCAACAACTAAAACATCATTTCTTTGTTTCATTACTTCTTCCGATATATCAGATGGCTGGGCATCATCGATTATAATCGCGCCAGATTTTAAATCATCAGGCGTTATTAAGGCTTCTGGAGCGTTTGTGGCTGCTATAATAATATCCGCATCCTTTATGTCGTTTATCTTATGAGAAGAAGATATTTCAATATTAGAATTGATATCCTTTAGCTTTTCTAAAAGGTTCTCTAAGTGGTGGTTTTTTCTTTCCAGGTCAATTAAAATAAATTTCTTTAGTCCTTTACTAGCCAGCCGTTGAGCGCAATAGGAGCCAATAGATCCGGCTGCCCCTACGATACCGATTGTCGGATTTCTACCGGGGAAGAAATCGTTTGCAGCCCTTAAAACATAAGACGAAACTGTAAACGTTGTGTAAGCATGGCCCGGCGTGATTTTTATATCAATCTTATCTTTTATCTCTTCTCCTCCTCCTGTGATGGAAGAAGTTAGCGCCCCCAAACCCACAATTTTTGCACCTATCTTTTCAGCTTTTTTAATCGCTTGAACAACTCTTTTTTTTGCCAGTTCCCGTTTTTCTATCATTTGTTTAGCCGTCATTGGAATTCCGATAAGCCATCCTTTCATTTCTTGATTTGTTGTCCGCGATTTAAGGCCGGTGATTTTCGAAACTATTATTGGCGGCCAATGCAAACACCAAAATTCAACCCAGCTTTTGGGTAGTAGTTTGGCGATTTTGAATTTTCGCTGGACATCTTTATAGTCTCTGGAGTGAATTAAAAATGCAAAATCCATTTCAAATATTATATTAGCCGGAAGTCTGATTTTATAAATCCATTATACCATCAATTTTTCATCCAACAAAAAAAGCCATCAACAAGATGGCTGCGATTGTTCGCATTCCCGAATAATTAATCAATAGAAACTCCCAGTTTTTCTCGGATGATTTTTTTAACTCTATTTAAATCATTTTTCATTGCCCTGAATTCGTCTTCCATATCCGTCGTCTTTTTGAGGAAGCGATCCAGCGAAGTCACAAGTTTATCCAGCTTCGCATCAAAATCATCCATTCGTTGTTCTAGCTCGCTGATTTTTTCATCTACGGCAGACAAAATAATACCAGTCTGATTAGACATCAGGCTTTTTATCTGCTTGAGTAGTCCTTTTTGATTTGTTTCTTTTGGGCCAGTCTTTCTCATGCCATTATTCTATTCTTTCGCGACTTATTCTGTCAACTTCTTAAGAAGGCAGTAGATCGCCGCGTTAAGGTCGTCAAGCTACTTTTTTTCAACTAGCCCATCAACTTTTTTATCTCCCCCATCATTACCTGGGTCGCGATTTTAAAATTTTCATCAGAAACATAATTTTGGTTAAGTCTTTCTTTAAGAAGCATTGGCCGGCCAATTTTTATTTCTATCCGATATTTTCTTAAGAAAAAGTTTTTCCAAGAGAAGTTAGGAATGCCGCAAATAGCTACGGGTAAAATGGGGATATTGGTTTGCAGAGATAAGGCTGCGGCACCGGGTTTTCCCTGCTCTGGCGCGAATTCATGGGAGAGCCCACCTTGAGGAAAAATAACAACGGAGCAGCCGCATCCTAGAATTTTTTTTGGTTCCTCTAGCGATTTTTCCAGCCCCTCGCCTTTTCTAGCCCGGAAGGCGCCAAAGAGATTAAAAAAACCGCCAAAAAATGGGGCGGCCATTATGCTGTCTTTGGTCATAAAATAAGCAGGATAAACGGCAGAACCCAAAGGAAGAATGGTACCAATTAGCGGGGGGTCAAGATAGCAGGTATGATTTGAAACTATAATTAAGGGGCTGGGTAGTTTGCCTATATCTGTTTGGCTTTGGAGTCTATAGCGCGTAAAAAATTTTAAAATTGGCCGGAGAATTATCCAGCCAATCTTTTGAGCTATTTTAGTTCTGGTTTTTTTTATTTCTTTTTCTGGCATTTGGTGCACGTTCTGGCTTCGGGCATAACCTCAAGCCTTTTTTCGTCAATTGGTTTGCTGCATTTTTCGCACTGGCCATAATCCCCGCTTTTAATTTTAGCGAGGGCATTATTTATATCCTGAAGTTTGACTTCCAGCGCATATTCAACCGGCAGGGTGCTTTCAAAAGCCGCCACTTCCAAAGCACTTTCATCTGGGCTTTGAGCCGTGCCAAAATCAGGGAAACGAGTGTCATAATCCCCCTTTACTTTGCCGTCTTTCTTGGCAATTGACTCCAGCTCTTTTTCAACCTTTTCCTTGTCTTCCTCTAAATCCTTTTTCAGTTTTTGGATTTTTGATTTATCCATAATTGTTTTTTCTATTTTGATTATATAAGGGCAAAGATAATAAATCAAGTATTTTAAGCGCAGGCAATATGGTAAAAATTAAAAAGCGGGCCAGACACAATGACGTCGCCCGCTTAGTTTGTAAGAGATTACAAATAACGAATTATTTCCAGCGCATTAGAAGGGTTAATCCTTATGACGCTGCAAATGCTGACAGAGTCAGCGCCTATATCTGCGTAGGCTTGAGCCGCAAAAGGCGACATCACGCCGCAGCCCATTATTAGCGGTAGTTTTACCGCTTTTCTAAGTTTTTCATTATAATCAAAGGCAAACAGAAAAGCTGGCCCGCCTGAAACTCCTCCTCCGCCATACTTTTTAAGCGGCGAAGGAATATTTGGGAAAACAATTTCCCATCGGATGGAATTTATTGAATGAGCTGCGTCTACCCCAATAAGTTCAAGCTCTTGGATAAATTCAATCGGGTGCTCATAACTTATCTTAATGATTAAAACAAGCTTTCTATCGTGCGCCCTTATTTCTTTGGTGCATCTAATTGCCTGCTCCATGTTTTCCGTAATTTTTACTGGTGAGCTCAGACAAGCGTTAGAGCGGTCATTCGGGCAGGAATAGCTAATCTCCAGCGCCCAGAATTCATCCCCAAGTTCCAGCCGATAGATGGAGATTGCGTCTAATGTTTCTTTTATGGCAATTTCTGTGCCCTTGGAAAATTCGGGGTAGAAATTAGGGATAACCTTAACTCCAAGCTGGCGGGCTTTGGCGATTTTTTTAGCGTGATATTTAACGCCTTTGTTGGTTAGCCCGTAGGCATTAACTAATCCAAGACTCGGATCTTTAATAATTCTGATACATCTCCAAGAGAATGGATTCCATGTCTTATAATTCCCAACTTTTTCATTATAGGTTGAGGACTTTGCAAGGATAGTAAGTTTCCTTTTCTTAGCCTCTTTGACAATCTGGCGATAATCAGAAGAAAGCATCATAGGATACGCGCCAGAGCCGTTATGCCCTAAAATAGTGGAAATAGTTATTGGCGATATAACGCCTGTCATAAATCTTATCCCTGGCAAATTAGCGCTCATTTTTACCTCCTTATTGTTAAATAACGTATCTGGTAGTATATAAAATTCAAAGGGTAAAGTAAAGAGTTTGTTTTTGAAGGCGACCCCGATACCCTGATTTCATCCGGATGGCCCGAATTTAAATCTATTCAAGGCCAGAAGTCGGGTCGTAAGCGGAATTATCGCTCTCTGGGCGTAATAAAAAAACAACCTTGAGGTTGCCTTAAAATCCAATAAAAAGCTTGACTTTGGAGAGGTCTTAGAATAAGATAGAGGGGCATCGAAAAGCCCAAATACTATGTGTTTATAGAGGCTCAATGCCCCTCTTTTTGCCAAACCACTCTCTTTTTCAAGAAGCCCATCGGGCTTTTTTGTTTTATAATAGCCTTTTGGCGCATGAAGTGTCTTAGCAAAACTCTTATAGATTCTGCCGGTTATTCGTTTTTTTTACGAAAAAGAACTAAGTTTTTATAATGAAATTTAACCAGCTTGGAATCTTATTTGTATTATACCAATAGCCAAAATCATCGTCAATGATATCCTGGGGATAATTTGTGGAAGGCTGTTGAGGGCTTTTTTGACTAATAATTGTGGCAAGCTAGAATTTATTATTAATTATCCGGTCAATGATTGCCTTAACGCCATTTAAGCTATTGCTTATTACAATGAAGTTTTTTATTTGACAATAATAATAAGGTCGGTCAATTTGGTCTAAGGAATAAACAGAATTAATTTTTATTTGGCGATAGGATGTTTGATTGAGGCCGAAATTTCTCCTTAATCCCGCTTCAATTTTACTAAAGACCAGTTGATTTTGAGTCTCATTGGGCTTGGTTTGGGCAATAGCTGCCCAAGATACTCCGGCTGTTTCTTGAGGAAGGATTAGTATTGCTAGTTCTTCCTCAAGAAGCGGGGCGATGTCTTTGTCGATTGAGACGTTAGAATCAGATAAAAATTGAAGAACCTGGCTTTTTAGCCAGCGATAAAAAGAGGAGCTATTTTCAAGGTCAGGCAGGATGAGTGAACCCAAATCCTGAAGCTTGTCCGTTTTTATAACAGCCACTGCCTGCGTTTCCTTGGGAATAATGCTTTGGTATCTGGAGAAAGGCTGCTCGTTAAACCAAAAAAGGACAATAGCTAAGCCAGCGGCGACTAAGGTCGTTATTAAAGTCAAAAAGCGCCAGAGTCTATTTTTTGGCGGTTTTGGTTGTCCGGATTCGGAAAGCACCTGATTTAAATTCAGGGCTTTTTTTATGTCTTGTTGACTGGTTTTTGAGGGCGCGTTGATTTTAACAGGTATCTTGGCCATATGGCTTTATTGGTTTGTCTCGGATAATTTTTTAAGCTTCAGTTGATGTTGCGATAGAAGATCTTGTCTTTTTGAGTGGGGATGAAACATTAAATGCTCGTCAGAAAAATAAATTTGGTCAGCCGGGTCCTCGTTTTTTATCTTTCTTTTTATTTTTTAGATTTGCCAGTTGCCTAATCGCCTTTCTAGCCAGTCTCCAAAAGACCTAGCCAGCGGATACTCTAGGGCCCCTCTGATAAAGGCCAACAAGGGATTTGCCTTTGCGGTTTTAGGGTTGGCTTTATCTGGCCAGGGATAATTGACTAGAAATTTATTTATCCAAGCATTGGCTGATTGAAAGTAGCTGAAATTATTTTGTTCTGACTGCCAAAGGCAAATAAGGCGGCCATATTCCTGAGCTGAATGTAGATCGTGGGGTTTAGCATAAGGCTGTATTTCTAGGCTGGGGCTAGCTAAATAACAATTTAAACAAGCGCGGTCTTTGGTCTTTTGGTGATGACGACGCAAACCACACAGGCTTAAAATTATAGTTACCCAGAGCCGACCAATCCAGAGCCGGCCCGGCTCCAAGGCAATTAATAAGTCAATATCGCTTTCTTCTAGGGCGTTATCTAAAGAGAGAGAGCCGGTTATTCCAATCATCTCTAAGAAGGGCGTGAGCTCTAAAATTCTAGCGATTCTTTTTGCCCTTTTCCATTTCAACTGGGAGACCTTCGTCCTTTTTTGACGGAGGCCAAAAAGCTGTTTTTCATCGGCTTCTTTTAAGAAATAAAATCCCTGATATTCTTTTACCAGAGATGTCTGGCCCGCGATGTTTTTAAGTAATGATAAAAATTGACCAAAAGAGAGTTGCGGTTGGTCGGAAGGCGGCTTATTTAAGAATCTGAATAGCTCAATATTAGTCAGCGGTCGGTTAAGCAGATCAAAATAGACAAGAGTTGAGATTACGGCTTCCTCTGTTTGATTCATTTTAGCATTAGGAAAATTTATTATAAGACTTATGGGAAATTTTTTAAGGAATCAGCTTATCGATAACCGCATAGATGCCTTCTTTGGAGGTTGTAATTATTAAATAATTTTGGCAAACCGAATAATCAAGACTAAAAAGGCTGTCTGGCAGATTCGTATATCGGATAGAGCAGTTTTTATAGGTATTGCTTTCAAAAAGGTCGCTTTCTTTGGCGGGATTCCTTTCAAGGAATATCGGCTTGAATGTTTCAAATAACTTAGGTTCGGCAGCAAGCAGTATTTGTTCAAGCTCTTCAGTGTTTGCAACGCTAGCTATAAAGCCGAATCGGGCCGGCTGGCTGGAAGGAAGAAAAGAAAGATTTGGCAGCTTCTTTTGGTGGTAAATGAAGGCCGAATATTTTTCAGAAACGCTATCTAAGCAGTCGGTTTTATTAAGGCAGCCTAATTTATTTGAGTCAATGCCAAATTCTTTGCTGAATTCGGCAAAGTTTAGAAATTTAGATTCGCTTTCTGAATTTAATTGTTCAATCGGGAGATAAATAAATTCTCCCGGTTTAACTGAAAGATAGTCAGTTATCGCAGCAGTTTTTATCGTATTTGCCAATGTTGAAGTACTAGTTGGCTGAACTGTCATTATTATTTGATTTTCCATTGAAAAAATAGGCGAAGGGGGAAGGATTTCTTGTGGTTCCGGTTCTGGTTCTGGCTCTGGTTGCCAATAAAAATAACCCAAAACACCGGCCATGATTATGATAGTCAAGGAGCCAAAAATCAGTCCCAATTTAATTAATGGGCGCGATATAGCCTCTGTCTTTTTAGACTCTGATTTTCCGGATGATTCCATTTCTGGCAGAATTGTGGAGGCAGCTTCTTGATAAAAGATGCGCGGTTTTTCTTTATAGGGAGCAGGCTCGGATTTTTCTGTTATTGAACCCTGATAAGGGGCGTTGGTTTGTTTGGGCTCCAGAGATACTGGTTGGGGTGGCGGCGGAGGTGGAGGAGGCGGTGGCGGAGGAGGAGCAGAAGGAGTTTCAAAAATAATTTTTGGTTCAGGGATAAAATCGGTTTCAACTTTTTCAATCCGGATAACAGGTTCTGGTTTGGGCTCTGGCATCGGAGCTGGTTCTGTGGGGAGGGCTACAGGCGGCTCGGGCTGTTTTATTTTGGGAGCTGGCGGCGGCGCAACATGCTTAGCTAGTTCGGCCTGAAAGTCTTTTTGCTTTTTTTCTTCTAATTTTACTTGAGCGTTTTTAGCTTTTTTTATCAGCTTTTTCGCTTTTAGCCCAAGAAACCAGGAGTTGTTTTTATCTTGTAATATTTTTTCAGCCAAATTAATAGTTTCTTGGTAGTTTTTTTGGCTTAGAGATTTTTTGGCTTGGTCAATAAGCGATTCGTCAGCCGCTGTTTGATCTTTAGGCGCTACGCTTTTAATTGGAACGCTATTATATGAGGGAACCCCTCCTTTGCCAGTTGATTCAAGGTCTGTCTTCATCGTGCGAATAGTTAAATTTCCCAGATCCATTTGATTCTCTGGCCCTTCTTTTTTTTGTTCCTCCATAATGGATTTAATTAATAATTATCTTTTGAATAATTACCATTTTCTCCGTTGTTTGCTTCTTTGAGAGAGAGATTAATTCTTCCTTGTTCGTCAATATTGGTTACTTTAACTGGAATAATATCGCCAACTTTAACCACATCTTCAACGCGGTTAACGCGATAAGGGGCAAGTTGTGAAATATGGACCAACCCTTCCTGGCCGGGCAATATTTCTACAAACGCGCCAAAATTCAAAATTCTGGTTACTTTGCCCTGGAACATTTCGCCGGGTTTTACTTCGTGGGTGATGTTTTTAATCCAGGAAAGAGCTTTTTGAGCGGCTTCGTTGCTACGGGAAGTGATGAAAATTAAGCCGCTATCTTCTATGTCAATATCAACGCCAGTCTGGTCTATTATTTCATTAATAACTTTTCCTCCCGGCCCGATAACTTCTCTGATTTTTTCTTTATCAATTTGGAAAGTTATAATGCGGGGTGCAAATTGAGAGAGATCTGCTTTGGGCTGCCCGATTGCAGCCCCCATTTTTCCAAGGATAAACAAACGAGCTTCTTTTGCCTGCGCAAACGCATCTTTTAAAATATCCAGCGTTACTCCTTCGATTTTAACATCCATTTGCATTCCCGTCACGCCGTTTTTTGTGCCAGCAACCTTAAAGTCCATATCGCCGTAATGATCTTCAGGCCCCTGAATATCGGTTAAAACTTTGTATTTTATAGCTTGCCCTGAGCTTGTCGAAGGGTCCATCATTAGCCCCATAGCAATGCCAGCCGCCGCCTCTTTAATGGGCACACCAGCGTCCATTAAAGCCATAGACGAGCCGCAAACCGAAGCCATAGATGAGGATCCATTAGAAGAAAGAATCTCTGAAACCACGCGGATTGTGTAAGGAAAGTTATCTTTAATTGGGATGAGCGGCTCAAGCGATTTTTCCGCTAAAGCGCCATGGCCAATTTCCCGGCGGCCGGGCCCTCCGAGCCTGCCGGCTTCTCCAACTGAAAAGGGTAAGAAATTATAATGATGAATGAAATGTTTTTTTACGTCGTCTGGTCTCAGGCTTTCAACGATTTGTTCGTCTGTCGGACCGCCTAATGTTACTACTGACAAAGCTTGAGTCTCCCCCCTGTTGAACAGGGCCGAGCCATGTGGCCGAGGCAAAAATCCAATCTGGCATAAAATTTCCCTAACTTCATTCAGCTTTCTGTCGTCTGGCCGCCTGTCTTTTTCTAAAATATTTTTGTGAACAATGCCATCTATTTCATCCTCTAGTGCGTATGTTATTTGATTGAGCGCGGATTTATCAAGCTCTTTCTCTCCGCCTAAAAATTCAATTAATTCTTTTTTGATCTGTTCTAGCTTAGCTTCCTGCTCTACCTTCTTTTTCACGTAAATAGCCGGCTCTAGTTTGTCTTTGAGAAAGCCTTTAATTTTTACTTCAAGATCTTTGTCGACTTTCGCTAAATCCAATTCTTTTTTTTCTGGTTTGAGCTCGGCGACTATCTGTTTTTGGAATTCAATCAGCTGGCTAATTTGTTTTTGCCCTTCTTCTATAGCAGCAAGAAGGACGTCTTCCGGGACTTCTTTGGCACCTGCTTCCAGCATATTAATTTTTGATTCAGTGCCAGCGACCAGCAGATTAAAGTCGCTTTTTTCTTGCTCTGCGCAGGATGGATTTACAACTAATTTGTCGTCAACTCGACAGACTTTAACGCCAGCTAAAGGACCGTCCCAAGGAAGGCTAGAAACACTTAAAGCTAGAGAGCTGGCTAAAAGCCCGATAGTTTCGGGATCGTTTTCCTGATCAAAACTTAAAACCGTTACAATAACCTGAATTTCATTTCTGATTTTCTGGTTGAATCTTGGCCTGATTGCCCGGTCAATTAGTCTGGCTTTTAAAATAGCTTCATCTTGAGGTCTGCCCTCTCTTTTAACAAAGCGGCTGCCTTTAATTTTTCCAGCCGCATAAAGCCGTTCCTCAAACTCCACGGTTAAAGGCATAAAATCAGCTTCTAATTTTGGCGGGCCGGCAACTACTGTTGCCAAAACAACGGTTTCGCCATAGCTGGCCAATGCTGACCCATCTGCTTGGCCAGCTAGTTGGCCGACTTCAAATTTGAGTGGTCGGCCGAGAAACTCTTTAGTAAATTTTTTCGGTTCCATCTGTGTTTTAAGGGCAACTAACAGAATAGAACTAAAAAGCTGAAAAAGAAAACAATTTATAAAGCGACCCTGATAACCAGATATCATCCGGATGACCCAGATCTATTATCCGGATAATCCGGGTGTAAAATCCGGGAAATCTGCGTCGCCTTTATAAGCTGTTTTCTTCCCCTCTTTTTAGGCTGTCTGTAATTAACCCTTTGTTTACTTTATTAAATATTTTTTAGGATCTTGGCAAAGGTCAATAAAATCATCAGCCATTTCTTTGAGTTTTGCCGAAGCGCTTTTGCCAAAGGCAATCACTTCAACTTGGCAGCCAAACTTTACTCTTAGATATTCAACCAAAGGCGTAAAGTCACCATCGCCGGTTAAAAGAACAATCGCATCTAATTTTTCTGCTTGCTCAATGGCGTCAACTGCCATGCCAACATCCCAGTCTCCTTTTTTCATCCCGCCCGGAAAAATCTGCAAATCCTTCATTTTTATTTCAATGCCGATTCTGGTTAAGGCATCAAAAAAAGCCCGTTCATCGCCGGCTTCTGTTTTGATAACATAGGCAGCTGCTCTGATTAATTTTCGGCCAGCCACTGCTGTTTTTAGGACTTCTTTAAAATTAACCTTGGCCTGATAAAGGTTTCTGGCAGAATGATACATATTTTGGGCATCAATGAAAATGCCCACCCTTTGCTCCTTGTGTTTGATAACACTCATTTTTTTAAACCCGCTTTCTTAATAAAATTTTTATATCTTTCTTCGTTCTCTTTTGACAAATAGTCCATTAACTTTTTGCGCTTGGAGACCATTTTCAAAAGCCCTCGGCGAGAGTGATTGTCTTTGGTGTGTTTTTTGAGATGCTTGGTTAAAAGGTCTATTTGTTTTGTCAAAATACCTGCCTGAACCTCTGTTGAGCCAGTATCTTTTTCATGGACCTTAAACTCCTCAATTATTTTTTTCTTTTTTTCTGTTTTAAGCATAGTCGGGTCAGCTATTAAGTTTTTCAGTTACGATTTTGCTACGCAAAATCTTCAGTTTGCTGATCTTAACTGATAAACTGGCGAACTGTTTTTAGTGTAGCACATAATTAAAAAATACGCAACTAATGTCTGAGTCCATGATTGAGCTGGTGCCAAAAACAATGGCGTTTGTTGTAGTCGTGGTCATCGTTATTGGTTAGTCGTACAATAATTGCGTCTTTTATTTTTTTGTCGTATAATACAAATATGGATCTTAAGTCTTTAATCAAAAACTACCTGGATTATCTTGAGGTTGAGCGTGGCCGGTCAAAGAAAACGGTTGAAAATTACAGCCACTATTTAGAGCGTTTTTTGAAGTGGACCAAAATTAACAAGCCGTCAGAAATTGACGCGGATTTGATTAGAGAATACCGGCTTTTTTTGAACCGGATTGAGGATGAAAAAGGCCGAGGATTAAAGAAGATTACCCAAAATTACCATATTATTGCTTTGCGTAATTTTTTGAGATATTTGGCCAAAAGAGATATCAAGAGCTTGTCGGCGGAAAAGATAGAATTAGCTAAACAATCTCCTCGCCAGGTAGATTTTTTAGAGGGCGACGAGCTTGAAAGGTTGCTTGAGTCCCCTTCTGGCGCTGGCCCAAGAGCCTTGCGGGATAAAGCTTTGCTTGAGCTTCTTTTTTCTACTGGTTTGCGCGTTTCAGAGCTTTGTAAATTAAATCGCAATTCAGTCAATCTGGGAAAAGGCGAATTTTCTGTTCGGGGGAAAGGCGAGAAAATCAGGGTAGTTTTTTTATCTGAAAGAGCCAAAAAGGCATTGAGGGAGTATGTAGATATAAGAAAAGATGTTGATCCAGCGCTTTTTGTCAGATATCCAAAGAGCAAGAAGCCAGAGCTAGCCATGGCTCAAATAAAGGATTTGCGGCTCACGCCGCGTTCTGTGGAACGCATCGTGAAACATTATGCGATAAAAGCTGGGATTGCCAAAAAAGTTACGCCTCATATCTTGCGCCATTCTTTTGCCACTGACCTTTTAACCGGCGGAGCGGATATTCGTTCAGTCCAAACTATGCTTGGTCATTCCAGTATAACCACTACCCAAATTTATACGCATATTACCGATAAACAATTAAAAGAGGTTTATCAGGCATTTCATGGGAAACAGAGAAAGCATAGCTAATGGCAAATGGCGCATAGCCTATAGCTATAATAGTCTGCAATAGATTTTTGACTTTTTTGTTATTTACTATAAGCTAAATGCTATACGTTATAAGCAAGCATGCCCCCATAGCTCAATGGATAGAGCGCTAGCCTTCTAAGCTGGA
>JACQXN010000011.1 GCA_016208745.1 Candidatus Portnoyibacteriota bacterium
ATCTTTCTCTGCTTGCGGAATAATCAAAGTCAGCCCCGCCTATTCCCAGCCGCTCTTTCTGGATACGGGTTTGATAAATAACATCGATCGCTGGCGGCAGAAGGGTCAGATCGTCAATCTCGTAGAAAACAATATTATGGCGAGCCATATATTCTTTGATGTCTTCGCCAATTTTTAAATTCAACGGAGAGACAAAATAAATCTGGACCTTGTCATACTTTCCCAGTAAATATACATCCGAGCGGACAACGCGGCTAAAAGCCAAATCGCCAACAAAAGCTATTTTTAAGGCGTCAAGCCGTTTCCTTGTGCGCCAGATGGTGTATAAATCAAGCAGGGCTTGAGTGGGATGCTGGCCAGCCCCATCACCCGCGTTGATTATCGCGGCGCGAGCTGAGGACATTGCGGCGCGCTTGGCGGCTCCGGCCTCGTAATGACGCATAACTATTGCATCAGGAAGATAGGAGTCAAGGACTCTTATTGTATCTTCCAGCGTTTCGCCTTTGGCGGCCGATGAAAAATCTCTCGCGTTTTCGGTTGAAAAGACTATCTCTCCACCCAGATATCGCATCGCCATTTCAAAGGAAGCGCGAGTTCTGGTGCTCGGTTCATAGAATAAGCTAACCATTCCTTTCCCGCGCACTCCCCAGCGATCGCGCCATTCCTCAAACTGCTTTGACGTTATCAGTCCGAGGCTTCTGTCCAGCATTGTTTGCTCAATTTTTCGCGCCTCTTCAAAAATTTCCGTTAAAAGTCCTTTGCTAAATTGCTGGGCCTCAATAACGCCGGGCTTGCCTTCAAAAATAATACGCTGTTTTTTTACCATCAATAACCTCCCATATGTTTTTAAGTTACAATAGGAAATATTCTTTCCTTAGTCAAGGATAGCTGTCTTTGGCACTTTGTCAATGTTTCGTGGCCTTTTGCCCCATTACCAGAACGCCACGGGCGTAAGTCCGTGGTAACGGGGTTTACCTTGAATAAATCGTCAAGAGATGATATTTTAAATCCAGCTCTTTCAAACAAAAAATAAAGGGGGTATTAATGAATCACGAAAGGAATCTTAGACTGCGCGTTCAAAAAGGCGCTCTTCTTGTCAGTCAGGCGATAATCTTGCTTAGCGAAGGAGAGTCGTCAGTCAGAAAAATTTTAGTAGAATTATCAAATCAGAGAGAATACAGTCTTTTGAAACTCCTAGACCAGAAACATCTTTATGGCACAGAAATCGTTAAGGTTTTTTATGCTATCTGCGGGGCGGATATGAAAAGATTTATTTATCATTTGATTTACGAACTGCCCTGCCAGATCTGCGATGAATTTTCTTTTTTGTGGCCGCCGTCTGGTATGAACGCAGAAGAAATATATTTGCATTGCAAAGCCCGGCAGTTTTGTAAAAACAGCCCATACTGGGGTTTGCCTGATTATCCCAAAAGGCCAGATTATGATTATCCGATAAAAACGTTTATCATCGGATGCCAAATAAAAAAATAACCCGTCCTGCAAATGTGGGGCGGTTTTTTATTTCCAAGCCCGATGTGCAAAACTATTTGACTATTTAGCTATTTAATGGTAGGCTAAAAATAAGGTATTTCAGGGTAGTTTTTTAAAAACAAATTATATATATAAAAAAACTTTTTAGGAGGTATGTCATGAGGAAAGTCGCGACTTGGTTGTTGGCTGTTTTTTTTATCTTTTTGCCGGCTGTGGCCGGCGCAGCATGGGAACAATGGGTTCCGGGAGATCATACTATCTGGGTCCTGCACAACAATCGATGGCGGCTGGCAGTTGTGCATGTGCCGCCGCAATATAACCCCAATAAACCCGTTCCTTTTGTCGGAATTTTACATGGAGCCGGCGGAACAGAAAAGGTTGCAGAAGAGGTTAGCCAGTATAATGATTTAGCTGATAAGTGGGGGTTTATTGTTGCTTATCTACGAGGTACTTTAAGTAAGGACGGCGTTCCGGAATCGGGATATTCTTGGAATGCGGAAGACTTTTGCTGTTATGCTCCAGTAGCGAACGGGATTGATGATGCCGGCTTTATAGAATTTTTTCTCACGATGTCGCAGATTATGTTTAATCTTAATACCCAGAAGTGTTATCTTGGCGGAATGTCAAACGGCGCGATGATGGCTCTTGCAAGCGCCGTGCTCTCTGGCAAAATTGCCGCGGTGGCGGCCGTTGCTGGAGCAATTGGCTGGGATGAGGAGATGCAGATGCCGGCTATAATTAGTCCCATAAATCCAATTTCCATCATCGCTTTTAATGGAAAATTGGATTTACTCGTGCCTTACGAAGGCGGCATTTCTACTATTAACAATTTTTCTGTAAATCTTATGCCAATCGAAGAGGGCATAAAATTTCTAGCTGATGGTCAAGGTTGTGCTTCTTTTTCAAACCATGCGTATATTTCGCCAAACGTTACTCTAACCCGGTATTCTAATGATCTCGGAATTGACGTTTCGTTATATACTGTCTGGAATGACGGGCATAACTGGTTTGGGCTGCCCGATTTTATAGCGCAAAAATACGGCGTTATAATGCCGTCGCAGGAAATTAGCTGTACAGAGAAAAGTTGGGAGTTTTTCGAAGAACACCCAAAGCGCGCTCCGCTAATCACAAAAAGCGGCGTGAATACCGGTTATAATCCTTATGCGATTTGGTTGTCGGTGACAGACCTCGCTCTTATGAGAGGCAAAATTACAGCCAGGATGTACGCCGGTGTTAACCTTTGGAAGGAATTTCAAGTAGCGCGGGGTAATGGTTTTGTATCGTTTAAGTCTTTCCCCGATGTTCCTTGGGAGGCAGGCAGTCTAAAAGTTGACGGGTTCCCTTGGCAGACAGGCCAAGTTTTTTTAGAGCTCGTTGACGAATACGGGCTTGCGACAAATATGGTTATTCTGCCTTGGCCGCCGCCTTTGCCGCCAGACATAGTGATTCTAAACGCAGGGGCTAGTAAGGGTTATAATCCGCCGGCAACATGGGTTAAGGGTAGAAATTTTACCAAACCAATGAGGGCAGCAGTTTTGCGAAATGGCAAGATATTGAAAAGCGGCATCATAGTTAATGTTGCCGATAGCCTTTCGTTCGCCAGCTTCCCTTTGCCTTCGGGAATCTTACCCGGTGATACAGTCAGCGTTGCCCTAAGGGATAATGAGGGATTTCTCTCCCAATATTTCAATTTCATATTCAAATAACTTGGAGGGTTATTTTGACTAATAGTTCCTTTTCTCTTTCTTGCACTGAAGCGAAAGTTCAAGTTGAATCTGAACAGGAAAAACTAATTTTTATTCAATAAGAGCCATAAGACGATATATCTGTCTTGTGGCTCTTTTCCTTTGTTAATTAATTTTAGATTTAAGTTTCTATGCCACAATATAAGCGGAATTAAATTTCCCTGTATGGGAGTCGACATATAGCCGCTTAATAAATATTAGTTTAAATAATTAATAAGCCGTTTGCATAATCGTTTTTGCAAATTTTTTCTATTTTTGAATAAGCGATTAGCTGAAGCGGCAATAAAAAAATGAAAACACTTGCTTGTAAGGATATGGGCGTGGACTGCGATTTTATGGCTAAGAGCGAGACAGAAGAAGAAGTGATGGAAAAAGCGATGGAGCATGCCAAAAAAGCCCATCCGGAAAAAATGGAGGAGATGATGAAGGAGATGTCTCAAGAAGAGATAGAGGAGGAAATGAAGAGAAAAATAAAGGAGGAATGACAAATCCAAAAATCCGCGCTTATTTAAAAAGCCCGTAATACAGCGGGCTTTTTAAATAAATAATCTTGTCCTTGTAAGTCTTTCGTTTCCGCGTATAATTAACAATATGTTTATAAATTATGGTAAATATTATTGAGGTTAAAAATTTAACCAGAAAATTTAATGGTTTAACAGCTGTTGATGATATCTCCTTTGAAGTTAAAAAAGGAGAGATTTTTGGTTTTCTTGGCCCAAATGGCGCTGGTAAGTCAACGACAATTAATATGCTTTCCACAATTATTGCGCCAACTAATGGCAATGCGCTGGTTAATGGTTTCAGCATTATTGGTGACAAAGACGAAGTGAGGAAATCAATCGGTCTTGTTTTCCAAGATCCTTCGCTTGATGACCGGCTAACGGCGGACGAAAATCTCTGTTTTCACGCCAGGCTTTATGGCGTGCCAAAAGACGAGTATAACAAGCGGATTGAAGAGGTTTTAAAGCTGGTTGAGCTTTGGGATCGCAAGGACGATATTGTTAAAACATTCTCTGGCGGGATGAAGCGCCGTCTGGAAATTGCCCGCGGCCTCATTCATTATCCGGCTGTTCTTTTTTTAGACGAGCCAACACTCGGTCTTGACCCGCAAACCCGTGTCCATATTTGGGATTATATTATGAAGCTAAAAAGAGAAAGAGAGATGACAATTTTTATGACCACCCATTATATGAACGAAGCGGAATATTGCGATCGCATCGGCATTATTGATAACGGAAAGATTGTGGCGTTAGATACGCCGGCAAATCTTAAAAAAATGGTTGGTGGAGATATTATCAGTCTAACTAGCCAGGACAAGCAAACCCTAAAAAAAGAATTGGAAGAAAAATACGGGAAGGAAGTTAAAGAAGAAGACGATATTTTAAAAATTGAGGTTGTTGAAGGAGAAAAATTTATGCCGCGGCTTTTTAATGAATTGCAGACAAAAATAGATTCCATTTCTTTGAAAAAGCCGGCACTTGATGATGTTTTTTTATTTCTAACCGGTCGCAAAATACGGGAGGAAGAAGCCTCTTCCAAAGATTTTATGCGCAATTTTATGCGTATGCGCGGGCGTTAAATTACCTATTAACTTTATGCATTTTTTTAAATCAATTTTTGCCATTTGGCAGAGAGAAATTATCCGATACTGGAGAGACAAAACAAGAATTGTCTCTTCGTTTTTCCAGCCGATAATGTTTCTTTTAATATTTGGGGCTGGCTTGAGCACGACCTTAACCGCAGGCAATTTCGGCGTTGACTTTATAAAATTTATGTATCCGGGAATTATTGCGATGAATGTTATGGGCATTGCTTTTTTTTCCACTGTTTCAACTGTTTGGGATAGAGAATTCGGATTTTTAAAAGAGATATTAGTCGCTCCGGTTTCGCGAACTTCTATTGCTTTGGGAAAAGCTTTTGGCGCCACGACAATTGCTTCTTTGCAAGCTTTAATTTTGTTGGTAATTGCACCTTTCATCGGTGTCGGTTTGCATATTTTGGTTGTCGTTAAACTTTTTTTATTTATGCTCCTGCTTTCTTTTGCTATTTCTGGCATTGGGCTTTTAATTTCTTCGCTTATGAAGACAACCGAAACCTTCGGCCTTGTAATGCAGGTTTTAGTATTCCCGATGTTTTTTCTTTCGGGCGCTTTTTTCCCGCTGACAAATGTGCCTTTGTGGATGACAATTATTTCCCGCGCCAATCCCCTAACCTATGGCGTTGACGCTATGCGGCAAATAATTCTTAATGGCCAAATTTCTCAGCAAGTTATAAATAAATTAGTTTTATATCCAATTACAATAAACGGCATATTTTTAATAGGTTTTTCGATAATAATGATTCTGGCGGCCGTGTTGGCATTTAATAAAAGAAGTTAAACCAAAATCTATAAATATAAAGAAAACATAAAAAACACTTCGCATAATGCGGAGTATTTTTGTTATAAATTATATCCCTATTCTGTTAGCCTTTTTATTGCCATATTTTTTTCCGAAAACGGCAGTTTGGTCTGACTGATGTACTTTTCCATTGTTTCTATGGTTTTATCGTAAGTCTCGCGGTCAACAGGATAAGGCGTTCCATCTTTGCCGCCATGGGCAAAAGAATAACGGGCTGGATCTTCATAAGAAGGTTTGGCGCCGTATAAAACTTCAGCCACAAGCGCCAGCGCCCTTATGGTTTTTGGGCCAACGCCTTTACTAGCCAGCAGTTTTTCATAATTTTCTGGTTTTTGTTCGCAAACCTGCCAGAGAATCTTTTGCAAATAGCGGCTTTTAGAAAAATCTTCATTGACAACCGGATGCCATTTAAATTCTTTATTTTCTAAATTTAACAATTTTAATCTTTGCTGCCCTCTGCCAAGTTCCGCCATTTGTGACAATGGCGTATAATGTTTGCTTAATAACACTAAATCTTTCATTAAAGTATTAAATCCTTCAGATAATACGAGTTTGCTTGAAATCTCGCGGTTTTTTGTGCTGGTTTTGGAAGTTAAATCAAGAGTCTGATTTATTTTTGCTTGCGAAGCAATGCCAGAATGCGGCTCGCAAACCAAATCTTTGGCAATTAGAGAGTGCCAATGATAGCGCCGCGCGGTTTGATTTTGCGTATTCATTCCTTGCTGGACAACGGTCCAGGCGCCGTTTTTAGTAAACAAAAAACAATGATGATAAATTGAAAAGCCGTCTTGAATTAGCGCGCTATCAACTTTGGCTGACATTTTGGAATTATAAACTAAGGCTTGGGAATTTTCTTGAGCCAGATTTATCCGTTCGCTCCAATTTTGAATTTCGTCAGGCGTTTTTAAAGAGGTTTTCCCTTTACCGCCGCAGATAAAAATTCCTAAATCCTTTTCCTGTCCGCGAATAGCTTCTTTGAGCGCGGCGGTTAAGATTGTGGTCAGGCCCGAAGCATTCCAGTCAAAGGCCAAAACCGTTCCCAATGATTGAAACCAAACTGGGTCAGCTAAACGTTTTATAAATTCATCCGGCCCTTCCTCGGCAATAATCACCTGCGCCATTTCCCGGCCAAGCTTAACCATGCGTTCAAAAAGCCATTTAGGGCATTTGCCAAAATCTAAAGTAAAAGTTGCGATTCCGCGTTGGATCATAGATTTTTCTGTTTCTATTTTAACAAAAAATCGCTGGGTTCGGCCAGTAAACCCCGTTACCACGGACTTACGTCCGTGGCTTTGAGGCAATGCCTTTCGGGTTTCTAACCATTCATCCACGGGCTTACGCCCGTGGCGTTCTTCTGGTAACGGGGTAAAAAATAAAAAACCCGCCGTTCGCTTATGCTACTTGGCGGGAAAGAATGAGTCGGTGCTGGTTTTAAAACAAGAGCTGTTGGAGACAGGGCGACCTCGTTAAGTCCTCTTCTGAAATTTTTATCCTTACACGAAAAGGAGAGTCGCCTTCTTGATCAATAAATTCAACGACGGGGACGCCCTTTGTGTTATCTACCGCGACGATGACATCTTCGGATGGGAATATCCGTGGGCATCCAATTGTATCAGAACCCCGTAATTCCGAAACCCCGTAATTCCGAAATAAATAGAATCCAGGGCCCCTCAGCATTAATTGCGCCGAACATAAAATATTCGCCGCAACGAAATTGGTTTATTTGCGGAAACTGGTCGGGAATCTTTCGGAGTCTATTCGCCTCTTCCGCAGTTGCTGCGGCGCCGGCGATAAATAAAAACGCAAACAATGTGAAAAGAACAATCATCTTTCTTGTCATGCTATCCTCCTTAATGAGTTTTTTAAAAGAAAGATTTAAAAGTTAAAAAATTATAACAAATAAAAACATACTTTGTCAACTTTTTAACATGGGTTTGATGAGTAATGCTTTTTTGTGTCATCCCGGGCCCGTTTGTCCGCCTTTGGAGAAACCCGGGACCCGGATTAAATTTAAAAAAACCAAAAAATCTGGATTCCCGCTGGAGTTTACCCTCGATCTGGATTCCCGCTTTCGCGGGAATGACAGAATCGGGGCGGGAATGACAAAATATGCATTATTCACTAAACTCTACATTATCCACAGAGCCGCATACTTTAATTAGCATCTATTTGTTATAATAAAATATATGCCCAGTAATACAACTTCCAATGTATTTTTATACAGGAAAAGATTATCTGGGCTTGCAACTTTAAGAGCATAGGTGTCGAATGCCAATGTCGATGCTTATCTTTGGAAGTTGATATACTGGGTATGACCACAACAATTTTTCTTGCCAAGCTTTTGGGCGCGTTTTCTATAATTGCCGGGCTTTCAATGCTTTCAAGGCGAAAATTATTAATGATTGTTTTTAAAGAGATATTTAGAACCAGAGCCTTTTCTTATTTTCTTGGCATTCTGCTTTTAGCCGCCGGGCTTAGTATAATTTTGCAGCATAATTTCTGGGAAACGCCGCTTGAAATAGTGATTTCCATTCTTGGCTGGTATTTATTATTAGAAGCCATTGGCTATATGTTTTTATCAGAGAGGACGATGAAAGGATTGCTGGTTTGGATTCAGAAAAAATGGGTTTATTATGGGATTGTTTCAATTTATTTTATTATAGGAGGCTATCTTGTTTTGGCGGGGCTTGCGGGATAATTTAGTTTTATAATTTGGCGGCAGGCGCATTTGCGTTTGCCGTTTTTAAATCGTTCTTTTGAAGAAGGTCTCCTTCGTCCCGCTTTGCGGGGCTTCGGAAGACCAGGGAGGAAAAAATGCCAAGTTTTGGACTGGAGACAGCGGAAGAAAAAATAGACAGGGTGTGTCAATTGCAGAAAGCGTTAAAAACAGAAGGGGCTAATAAGAAGGAAGTCCTTGAAGAATTAAGCGAGACAGCTTATAGCTCGCATCACGCATTCGGTTGCGCTGTCTGTGCGGGTGGTATGTGTACCTGCGGGGTGCGTTTGGCAAGAGTGATTTGCGAGGCTGAAAATGGCATATAAAATAAACCCCGCATTTACAAAAAGTGCGGGAATAAAAAATCCGCTCCAGATGGGGCGGTTTTTGATTAAAAAAATACCCCGTCTTCGTTGCCAAAGACGGGGGTAGGTTTGTATTATTTGAAGCGTTGGAGTGCTCCAACGCTTGGTATATACTCGCGCATTAGCATTTTATAGTCTCCTGGGGGATTTTTAATTCCCCTTTCTTTTATCATAGTGCTTATCATTACTAATGCCATTCCCATATAACATTTCTTTTCGTATTCTGTTTCATAAACATCCTTCTCGTCTTTCTGAATCAGCCCTAGCGCATACACGAGGTCGGGATTTCTATAGAAGTCTTTTTTGATATTTGCCTCGATTCTGATTGCGCCCAAGCCCACGAAGATGCCTATAAGCACGCCTATTAGAACAAAACAGATCCTTTCCTTTAAAGACATATCGCGCCTCCTACAAACTTATTTTATTTGCAAAAAACTGAATAAATATACGATATCATATTATTTATACTTTGTCAATATAGGAAAAAAGTTTTGCGGGAGCGGGATTATTTTCTGTTTTTAATGTAGAATTAACATAGAATAGTTATATCTATATTTATGAAGAAGCTTATTCTTAAAAAAGTATTAATATTCGCAATTATTATTTTAGTTTTGGCAGTGGGGTTTATTTATTGGCAAAAGTATCAGAGTTTAAAAAATACAAATCAATCCCCTATTTTGCAGAATCAAAATCAAGATGAGGAAAAGAATAGTCTTGTGCCGCCTAATCAGTCAAAGGAACCATTGCTAAAACCGCCTTTAAGCTTAGCTTTGGAACGCGTAACTAAAAAACCATTTGGCATATTTATTACGCCTGAAAATTCACCGGTCAGCCCCGAAAAATTCTCCGGTTATCACACAGGTGCTGATTTTGAAATATTGGCGGGCGAGGAGAATATTGATGTTCCGGTCTATGCAGTTTGCGCCGGGCCATTTATTTTTAAGCAGCAGGTTCAAGGTTATGGCGGAGTAGTTATTCAGCAATGTGAGCTTGAAAGTCAGGTAGCAACAATAATTTACGGGCATTTAAAGCTTTCGGGCATTGCGCAAAAAATAGGTCAGGAAGTTTTAGCTGGCGAAAAAATTGGCGTTTTAGGAACAGGCTTTAGCCAAGAAACCGATGGCGAAAGAAAGCACTTGCATTTAGGAATTCGCAAAGGGACAAATATCAATTTACGGGGTTATGTGCAAGATTCTGCGGAGCTTGTAAATTGGATTGATGCCTCGGAGTATTTAGAATAGAACAAGATTCGGCGCAATTTAAGAACGAGTTGCACAAATTAATTAAAGTTTCCTGACGGCTGTCGGGAAACTTTAGTAACTCATTGTAAAAATAAAGAGCGTATAAAAAACGTCAGGTCTCACAAAGTACCTGACGTTTTTTGTGTAACGCGCAAAATTTAATAGAAAATTAATAATAGATTTATATGCTAGGGCTAAAGGTCGAAAATTAAAGTTTTTAATTTAGTTTTAACGCATATGAAAAAATATTATCTATTATTAATGCTTGTGGCTTTTGGTTTTATTCTTGTCCCCCATTCTGCTTACGCTATCGGCGAGCAAACATCATTTTTATTCAGGCTTTATAATCCCCAGACAGAAGATCATTTTTACACTCCGAGTGAATCTGAAAAGAACAGCGCCCTAACTAAAGGCTATATTGACGAAGGAACTTCAGGAACGATCTTTAGCGTGAGCACAAGCACCGGTTTAATGGTTGCTTCTTTGCAAAGATTATTCAATCCGATAAGCGGCGATCATTTTTATACGACTAGCACTCAAGAGGCAAATGCCGCGATAAGTCAGGCGGGTTATCTGTCAGAAGGAAGTGTTGGTTTCGTCGCTCTGGACCAATCAGCCGGCCTAATTCCCCTTTTCAGGATGTTTAATCCAGCTACTAAAGATCATTTTTACACCACCGATATTATTGAGCGATTAAGAACCGCAGAAAGGCATGGCTATGTTTTTGAGGGAGTTATTGGCTATATCAATGAAAGGATTTTCAATTTGGTTCGTTCTGCAAATATTCAGGAGAACCAGCAGATAGCAAGTCCTTTAATAATAACTGGCGAAGCGAGAGGCTTGTGGTTTTTTGAGGCCTCGTTCCCGGTTATTTTATTAGATGACAAAGGCCGCGTTATGGCTCAGGGATTTGCGCAAACATCGCAAGATTGGATGACTAGTAATTTTGTTTCATTTACCTCAATCCCGATTGTGTTTGAGTCGCCGTCAGATACGAATAAAGGATTTTTAATTCTTGAGAAAGACAATCCTTCGGACTTGCCTAAATTTGATGATCAGTTGGCGATTCCGGTCAATTTCTAGCTATGGCCCGCAAAGCCAAAAATAAAAAAACCGCTTTATATGCGCGGCAGTGAAGATGTTAAGTTTATATGCTTTGCGTTTTCTCATCTAAATACTAATCGCCCTCAAGGGGGCGATTAGTATTTTTTTAAAAACAAGAATCTTACAAGCCCAAATTAAAGCCAGAGTAGATGTTTATAAATTGCGGGATGACGATTGCAAGGCCTATAAGCGGCAGGACGATTAAGACCACCGTTATAATAAGCGTCCAGAGAAAATATTTTCTCATTCGTTCAATGGAATGATAGATTTCTTCAAGTTTTTTCTCTTGCGCTTCAAATTTTTTTAAAATTTCTTCTTCCATAACTTTTGGCTCTATTTTTTTATTCGCTGGTAACGCCGTCAAATTCCGGCGAATCTTTTTCAGCTTCTTCTTTTGTTTGGCGGAGGACGCCGTCTTTGTGATGAGCCGGTGAATAAATAGTATAAAGTTTTAATTCTTCTGTTTCGGATGTGTTTATAATATTATGTTCTGCGCCGGCTGGCACAACCACCGCCACGCCATCTGAAAGCTCGTATTCGTTGCTATCGATAATGCATTTACCTTGTCCTTTTTCAAAGCGGAAGAATTGGTCGTTATCCGGATGGACCTCCATTCCGATTTCCTCTTTTGGTTTTAGGCTCATTAAAACCAACTGGCTATGTTTTGATGTATAAAGCACTTGGCGGAAATTATTGTTCTCTCTGGTTAATTTTTCAATGTTTGTTGTATAACCCTTCATATTTTTATAAATTTATTATTTTTTTATTTAATTTCGACCTCACACTTTATTTTATCAGAGAATGATTAAATTTTCCATTAGTATTTTAAAAACCGCTTTGAAGCGGCGGTTTTTAAAATGATTTTTATAAAAGTCAAACTACCAAGGAAGTATTTCTCTCCATTTAGGCTTTGCTTTTGTGCGGACTTGTTTTGTGACAGAGCAGGTGTGGTCATTTGAATCAGTAGCCGATAAAGTGACGTCTTTTGTTGAAGGATTTTTGACCGTAAAGGTAACTGCCGGATTTGGATCGGTGGAATCAGGTATGTCATCTGGAAAATCCCAGAGCCAGGGAGAGGGAGCGGGGCCAGCTGGGAAAGAAGTCCCCCCGCTATTGAAAGTGGCAGATTCGTTTATAATCGGTTTTTCCGGGCTCCAGGTAAAGTCAACTATTGGATATTGGGGATCGGTTATGAATGTTCCGGGATATTGAAACCATTCAGATTCTAGAGCAGGGTCTGCGTTGTCCCAAACTTTTATACGCCAATAATAAGTCGTGCTGTAATTAAGCGCATCAGATCCGGGAAGCGGGTTGCTTTGCGCAAGAATTGAAGTATTTTCATTTACGCTGGAGTATTCAATATCAACAAGGGCTGCGGTGTCAAAGCTCTGACTGGTGTCGGCCTGGATTTTAAATTTACTTTGCGCGCTTGCGCCAGAATAATCCCAGGAAAAATTATGAGAAGGAATACTGCAATAATTGCCTTGGGTTATTTGTAAATTACTGGCTGTTGGCGGCGGATTGCCTTGAATAGTCAAAGAAGATGGTTCGGTTACCGAAACATTATAATTATAATCCATGGCATAGGCCTGATAAATGACCTCTGTGTTTCCAGGAAGCGGGCCGATTGTAACCGAATTTATTCCGCCAGTATCATTCCAGACTTTTTGGCAATAGGTATAATCTATATATCCTGGGTCGCCGTTAAAACTACATGAGGCGCCGCCCATATTCGGGTCAAGATGCCAATCTCCCTGTATCCACCATTTAATTTTGTGTTCTTTTATAAAATTGCCTAAATAAGAATAATTGTCAGCGGCAAGAGAGCTAAAGGTTATTTCGTTGCTGGAATAAACAGGATCGGGATTATAAGAAATATCAACAAACGGATCATCAGGATCAGCTTCAAAGCTTATTCCCCATGTTTGAAGCGCCGGCGTTTGAACTGGGTCTTGAGTGGATAACGACGCCTTTAAATAGACGGAATTATAATCTTCTCTGATTATGCCAGAAAGGTCGGTTGATGGAGTGATGTCTGAAAAACCGCTGATTGGAGCGAGATTATTATTTAATAAAGAAAAAACGATATTAGTTAAGGCAGGCTTTAGCTGGTCAGCAAAGATATTGACCCAGTTTATTAACCCGTCTGGCTCAATGGGATTTGAAATCAGCCATCCTTGCGCAGGGACTAAATCCATTTCAAAGCCGTCAGTGAATAAATTATAAAGAGACGTTCCTTCAAATCCTTCATCAATAAAAATATTGCCGATATCTTCAAAGCTATCAAAAAAGCTATTATCAAGCAGAATTTGAACATCATCTAAATAGCCGGCGCTATTTCCCGGAGGGGAGGTGCCTTGTTTAAATTCCCAGCGCACAACATGAGAACCGGTGGTTATAGGAAGAGTTATATATTGCCAGGCTAAAGTTTCATCAGTTGTTAATATTTCTTTTTGTTCGTTATCAACCAGGACTCTAAGGTAATCATAACTAGTCCCGCTAATTTTCCACCAAAAAGCCACGGTGTTAGGTCCATTAACTCCGCGCTGGATGTAGCTTGTGTTATCTAGCGGTAATTGGTTAGCATTCCGCGCTGAAAAAGAGCCGGTATGATATTGGCTGGGATTGGAACTAAAGGTAAAATTTGGATTTGGCGAAGAACCTGTTGTCCAGTCGCTTGACTCAACTCCTTTATTGTATATTTGTATATCGTCTAAATACCCGGCATTGTCGTTAGTTTTTGTAAGCGAATAACGTTCATATTGCCAGATTATTTCGTGAGGACCGGATGGGACATTATAATATATTTGTTGCCAGCTGGTATCTGGGCCGTTAATAGCATAGATCGGCTGGCTGGCGGTAGAGTCTATAAATAATTTGACTCTATCTGCAGAGCCGGCGCTGATTCTCCACCAGAAAGAAAGAGTTGCCGGGCCATCAATTGTTCGTTTTATATAGCTGACGTTATTTTGTGGCAAATCCGTTGAGCTGCGGGCTGACCAAGACCCAGAGTGTTTGGAATTTTGAGTCGGTCCCCAAGTATAATTTAGATTCGGGGATGAATTAGTAATCCAATCAACTATGCCCGGCCCGCTAATAATAACTTGGTCAAGGTAGCCGGCATTATCGCCAACGGGCGATGTTGATCCTCTGGTGTATTTCCAAGTTATAGTATGAGTGCCGCTGGGAATCGCATAAGTTTTTTGTTCCCAAGCAGGAGATCCAGAAATTGAATATATTTGCACCCCGTCAACCAGAAACTTTAAGGAATCGTTTGAGCCTGCATAAGCTCTCCAATAAAAAGAAAGCACCGCTTGATCCGGAAAATTAGCCTGGCGTTCAATATAACTGCTATTGTTTGGCGACGCATAAGGCAGTGCGTTGGCGCTTCGCGCTGACCAAGAGCCGGTATATTTATCGTATTGGATTGCTCCCCAGGTAAAACCAGCAGCTGGCGAAGAATAGGTATTCCAGCCCAAAGATTCAACACCTTTATTATAAACTTTTACATCATCTAAATATCCAACATAGCTTCCGGATCTATATTTTTTAAATTTCCAGGTTAATGTATGAGAGCCGCTTTCAATGCCATAAATTATCTGTTGCCAAGCTGTTGAGCCGTTTATGCTGTTTATTACATTTCCGTCAACCAATAATTGAAAAGCGTCGTATTGAGTAGCGTAAACTTTCCACCAGAAAGAAATTGTTGCCGGGCCGCTAACTGTGCGCTCAATAGAGCTATAATTTAAGCCGGATGTATTATAAGGAAGACTGGTGCTGCTTCTGGCTACATAAGAAGTTACGTTGTTATGATCAGTAGTTTGCATTGTAGCCCAATTATATCCGGTTGGCGAAGAATAAGTTGTCCAAGCCGGACCTAATGTAGCTCCGAAACTATCTTCCCAGGTAATCGCAGTCGCAACGCTTTTGTCTTTTATCCCCACTTCTCCGGAAGCCACCTCAATATTATCAGAACTGGTAATGCCTAGGTTATCTTCAAAGCTATCAGTCCAGGAACCTGAACCATCGACAGTGCCAGTATCAATCACTGGCGCGGCGTTAATCGGGGCGGTATCCTTGTTGTATAAACCTGACAATCCTAGAGCGCATATGGCAAATATGGAAATTGCGCCGACTATTTTAAAAATTGTTTGATATTTTTTTTGCATAAACTACTTTATCGGAATAATAGCGCCGTTTTTTCCAATGGCTGAAATATTGGAAATATCTTTGCAGGTGTTAAAAGTTAAAAGATAATTTCCCTCTTCGGTTTTTTGGAAATTTACTTTTTGATTGCTTTGTCCGATTTTAGCAAAAAAGCCGACAATTTCGCATTCGCCTTTGGTTGAAACTTTAATTAAGTCTTTCTCTTGGTTATTTTCGCATTTTTTCTCTAAAATCTCACCCTCTCCGCCGCAGTCGGTTTCTTTGGCCGGCACAATTTTGTTTTGATCAATTTTTTCCTGTTCATTTAAAAACTGCTTGCCATAAATATCTTTTATTAAGGCGCCCAAAGTTCCGCCGCAATTGTAAATTTCGCATTCGGCGATAGCCGGTTTGTTGCAAAGATAAAAATATGAGCAAGCTGGGCTGTTGCAGTTATCTTTGACTTTCTGGCAATTGGCAAATGGTTCTGCTTGGGGCGTTTCTTTTTCTTTCTTTAGAAATTTAAAATAATAAATAACAAAAAACGCCGCAATCAAAATAACCAAAATCAGGATTCCGATTGCGACGCGGAAAAGCTTTTTATTTTTCAGATCTTCTAGCATCTCTTAACCTTATTCTATCAGAAAAATGCCAAGCATATTACAAAGGTTATCCACAATTAAAAAATCACGGCAGAGCCGCGATAAAAAATAAAAAAATTATTAGCTTAAAATAAAGTTTTTTATACCTCTAAAACATTATAATCCATTTTAGCTGGTTTTTTTGCAAACGCCGGTTGTTTCGTCGCACACATACGGTTCTTGCGATGAAACAAAAAGTTTTGTGAGGCCATAGCCTAGCAAGCTATAAATTAAAATCGCAAACAAGGCGGATGTTTCAAGAATTGAGCCGTCTATAATGAATGCTGGGAAGATCCCGCGAAAAGGCGCGACAAATATATCCGATATGCCGTATACCCAGTCAACAAACGGCGAGAAAGGATTGGCCGCAAATAGCTTTAAGACTAGCCTCGCTCCAAGCGTCACATTAACTACCCACACTACAAATGAAATTATTTTGGGTGCTGTGTGGTTCATGAATTTTTACCTGTTGTTATTTATTAATTCGACCTTTTATTGAATTTTAAAACTGCAGTATTCATGCAAAATCTTTGACCTGTCGGTTCGGGCCCATCTAAGAAAGCATGACCTAAGTGCCCTTCGCATCTAGCGCAAAGGACTTCTGCTCCGTCCGTCCCCTGGCCTGGATAGGGCGCTATTATAACGGCCTTTTCTGTTATTGGTTTGGAAAAAGACGGCCAGCCGGTTCCTGAATTATACTTATCATCCGAAGAAAATAATTTATTATCACAAGCAACGCAATGATAAAAACCGGGTTCCTCATTTTCTAAAAAGACATTAGCAAAGGCGGGCTCTGTGCCTTTTTCTCTCAAAATATGGTACTGCAAAGGACTTAGCAATTTTTTCCATTCTTCGTTAGTTTTTGTCAGTTTCTCTATCATATTTTTGTCAAAAAATAATGGTTCTTTTTAACGATGTATTTTTGGTGATATTTTTCTGCTGGATAAAATTTTTCAGCAAAAACGATCTCAGTCACGATTAACCTTTTTGTTATTTCTTGAAGTTTCTCCTTGGATTTTAGAGCTTGCCTTTTTTGTTTGACGTTGTGATAAAATATTGCCGAGCGATAACGCTTTCCGATGTCTGCTCCTTGCTGATTTAATGAGGTCGGGTCGTGCTCTTTCCAGAAAACTTTAAGCAATTCACCATAATTAATTATTTTTGGGTCAAAACTAATTTCTATTGTTTCGGCGTATCCTTTGGCTTCGGCGGTTTCATAATCAGGGATTCCTACCCCTCCGATATATCCGACGACGCTTGATATAACGCCGGGAATTCGATCAAATATATTCTGCACTTGCCAGAAGCACCCAGCCGCAAAAGTTGCTTTTTCTAACTCGTTTTTCATATTTTAAATCATCTCTATTGGTTTTTTCTAAGTAGTATAGCCCCACCGCATTAAGACTTTATTAATAAGAATCTAATAGCTTTTAGACATTACAAGCTTTGTCTTTAGCGCAATATGCGATTCCTGTCTTATATTTTTCCAAATCCGCGGCGTTGATAACTTTAATTGCGTTCAGCGAACCTCCCATTTTAGCGAATTCCTCCCAAGGCATCGCAAGCGCCCGTTTTGTTTTGCCGTCTTGAGAAATTTCCCAGACCATATAATGATCCTCTGTTTTAATCCAGCGAGGATATTCATAGACCACCACTCCGGCGCGGCCAAGGGAATCCCATTGTTTCATAAAATAATTTTTATCCCAATAAAGTTCGCCATAGATTGGGTCAACAACAAAGTAGCCCGAAGGATCAGAAGATGAGCCGCTGTAACCAATTAAAACTCGAGCATGTTCGCCATAAACTGCATTAATGTTTTTTCCTTCAGGCGTTATCCATGAAGTTTGCTGGCCGCTACCGATATATCCCCAAATGATAACTGGCTGGCCATTATTCAAATATGAAACCAGTTGTTCCAAGGTCCCGTTTTCTATAACTTCGGTTCTTCTCCAGCGCGAGCCAATATCGGCGATTGGCTGCCAATAAACGCCGTAGCCTGAAACCATCATCTGGCCGTTAATATTGCCGACAAAAGCTTTATAGGGGTCGCCCCAGACGCCGGATCTTTTTGCTGTTTTGTCAAAAGGCAGATATTTTAAAATTTCTGATTCAGGCACGTCCGTTCCTTGAACTGACAAAGCTATTTTTAAGGCTGCAATTTCACAGCTCAAAGAATACGCCTGTTTATGAGGTTGATAATTTAATTTAACGGCTGGTTCGGCTTGAGCCGCGAGAGCGCTATTAACAAAGAGCGCCGCGTAGAAAACCGCAACGATAATCGAAATTTTTTTAAGGCCTAATCTTACTTTTTTGTTTGTGTATTTTTCCATGATGATGTTTATTCTCTGGCATCGATAGAGTTATGTCGCTGTAGGGTTGCTAAACCCTCTCTATCTTTAAGACGGAAAAGGGAGCCTTTTTCCATATAGACAGAGTATGTTCAATCCCCTCTCTTTTATGTGTTATAATAATACCTAGGTAGCTAATTTTTAAAAACAATATAAAATATATGGCAATAAAACTTATTTATACTTTATTTTTGGCTTTAATGGTCGCGCTTTTTGTGGGTTTTGGCATTGATGCTTTCTATGAAAGCCCCAAATCCCCTGACTATCCTTTAGAGCTGCAGTTAATGGAAAAAAGCGCAAATTGCGAATTAACCCAAGAAGCAAAAGCCGCTCAAATCCGCTCCAATGACGAACAAAAGGCCTTTGAGGAGGCATTCAAGATTTATAACCGCAATGTTTCTATCATTACTTTAATAGCCGCCATTATCATTCTGATATGCAGCTTGACTCTGCTAACTAAAATTCAAATGATCGCTGACGGAATACTTTTGGGCGGAGTTTTAACAACTGCCTATAGTATTATCCGGGGCTTAATGAGCGCAAATTCCCAATTTAGATTTATAATTGTGGTTGTCGGTTTAATAATCGCCTTAACGCTTGGTTATATTAAATTTATCCGTCCCAGAGTTAACCATAAATAAAGTTGGTTATCCATTGAACAAATAAAAAACAGCCCCGCTCGCCTAGGCGAGCGGGGCTGTTTCTGTTATAAGAAAAACCGATAATCTTAAATTTATTGGCAGTCATAACATTGAATATCCCAAATATCGTTATCATAGCCTTCAACAATAAGAAAGCTTCTGCCTGAAGCTCTGCCGTTTTCGTCTAGGTTTGCGCCATCTAGGTCTAAATGGTCGCCGTTAGGGAAATAAATTCTTTTTACAACGTCGTCAAAAATATCTGCATCTAAATCCTGGCATTCTCCCGAATTTTGGCTGCAGGCTTTTACAGCGTAGCTCTTATCAGGATTTTCTCTATATTCTGCGACCTCTTTATTATGAAGATCAATATATTCTTCATTAATCGGAGGGTAATTAGTTTCCGGGTTTTTAACTTCGGTTTCCGGCTTTTCATAGCTGATAAATATAAGCGCGGCGCAAATAATAATTCCAAAAGCTATTAGAAGCCATAAATAGCTCCCGGGCTTTAAAGGTTTTTCCATATAAATAAAAAAAGAATCTTTAAAATTGATGAATTAAATAGATCTTTTAGGCTTTATACTATTTTTTGTCAGATTTTAGTTTATGAATATATTTTAACATTTTAAATAAAAATCGCCAATGCCTTATTTGAAGATAGAAAAATACGGCTCTAAAAGCCGTATTTTTTAGCCTCTTCTCCGTTGAAATCTAATCTTTTCCTATCTCCATCAAATAAGCCTTGTCCGCATTGATAATTTTTTCCGTAAAAACTATTTCCGGCAGTTTTTTAATACTACCCATTTTTATAAAACCGGCATTTTGGGCCAAATTATGCTGAAAAGTAAGCATCAGCAGGTATTTAATACCGATTTTTTTAGCATCCTGGATGCATTTTTTTGTTAATTTCAAACCTATTCCGTTTCCTTGATACTTCAAATGGACTGCTAGGGCATTGACTTCGGCCCATTCCCTATTCCAAACTTTAAGGCCAGCGCAACCGACCACTCTGCCATCGCAGACGCATACAAAAAAATCTCTAATCCTAGTTTCAATATAAGATATTGGCCTGGCAAGCATTAATCCTTTTTTTGAGAATCCGTTAACCAGTTTGTGAATTTCCCTGACGTCTTTTAAGGCAGCCTTTCTGATTTCAATTTTTATTTTTTTTCTCATAAATGTTTTATAATATTAAATAAAAAGCTATAATAAGTCAAGTCTCTATAGTCTAAAAATACGGCTCTAAAAGCCGTATTTTTAGTTAGCTCCTCATTATAAAATCCGGATATCAATAATTGCTAATACTGCATTGTTTAACCACGCCAAATATCGGATCGCCGAAAATATAATTTGAACAGCTTATGCCGTTAGTGAAGGTCTTATAATAATAGCTTCCGTTGGCGCCATAACGGACAGATCTTGTGCCCGAGAAACTGCAATGTCCATTCTCGTTGGCGCAATAAGACCAATTCTGGCCAGAGGGAGTATAAGCGCTTCCACCGACTATCACGCTTAAGGCCGCGCAATTATTGTATGAAGAAGAGCAGACGATAACAACATTTCTGCTTGTTTTTGAACGGCTGGTAAGCGATAGAATATTGTTATTAATCCTGCCTCTGAGCGAATCTTCGTCTGAAATGTAGTCAATATAATAATTTCCTACGCCGCCAGAAATTGTGACGTTGGCGTTTTGGTTCGTTCCTAAATTCAAACTTGACTGGCTGAAGGTTATCGGCGTTAGGGCTTGATTATTATATCCAATATAATAATCATTATTTTGATAATTATTATATTGGCTGGCGCTAACTGATACATATAAGACAGCGCATTGCCCGTAACTTTGACAGACTGTTATATTGGTGTTGCCGGCAGCGTTGCCGGTTATATCAAGAGCATTGCTATTGATGATGCTGGCTGATGCGGCGTTGGAATTGGAATTATTGGAAATATAATAGCCGCCATTGCCGGAGATTGTGACGGTTTGATACTGGCCCGGATATAATGTTAAATTCGTCTGGCTTAATGAAATATCGGTTGAGTTAAAGCTATATGGCCAGGCCACAGAAGGCGAATGTTGATTGTTGACGATAACATAAACATAGCTGCCGGGATTTATATTATAGGCATACCGGTTAAGATTAACCGAAAAATAGCCGCTTGAATTTGTTGAGCTGATATATTGGGACTGTAATGCATTTTGATAATTTTGATAATACAATATGACCGACGTGCTCGGATCGCCATAGCCGGTTAATTGGATTGTGTCGCTATTGATGACGGAAATTGATAAGGTCGGATTTGAGGCTTTAACAACCAGCGGGACTGCCAATAAAATTTCTAAAGCCCCCGCAATTATAAAAAATATTATCAAAATCTTTCGGGCATTTTTGAATAAATAACTAAATATTTTCTTCATATATTTTCTCTCTCCTCCAAGAGAGTTTAAAAATTAAAAAACGCAATTAAATTGCGCTTTAAGATGCATTTTTTGGCCCAAGCTCCTAATGGGTTTTCGACTTTTTGTTTTCATAGTAATTATGTTCTTTATCTTAGTTATATATCACTCAAACAAAAATATCAAGGGCTAAATAAAAACAGCCGCTTTCGCGTCTGCTTATTTTGATGTGTTTGCTGAATCCTTGTCTGTCTTTGGCGTGAGGATGATTTTTAAGATGCCTTATAGATGAATAATTATAAGGAGGGGCGGTTGGAAAAAAGCCAGTCAATGAGTTTTTTTCGATGCTGGGCAATGGACCATAAATCCCCGTCTTTAAATAATACCGGATGGAGGCTCTTAAATTTTTCCAGAGTGGCGACAGAAACATGCGGAAAAACATCCGGAATGCTTTGATTATAAGCTTCCAAGAAAGCAGAAAGAGTAGTCTGTTCTTTGCTAAGTTCGTATGCTTCGTCTTTCTTTTTCATTGCTAATAATTATACAACAATACAAGTAAAAAATCAATCTTTTTGTAATGAGTTTGGCGAATAATGCTCTTCTAAGCATTATTAAATGATGTCCTTTCTGAAAATCTCCCCTAACCCCTCCTAAAGGAGGGGAATGTTTTATCTCCCTCCCTTTAGGGAGGGCTGGGGAGGATTTAGTATTCACCAAACCCTGTAATTTTGATAGAAGGTGCTTGCTTAATGCTTGTCCATCTTTGGCGGGAGGACGATTTTCTAATTTGTTTATAATCAGAGCTTTATTAGCTAAATGATGCACCAACTTATTTGGGCTTAATGCTTATATTTCTTTAACTCCTTTTTGGCATTTTTTATAAACTTTCCGAACTGATGATCTTTTTCTTTTTTTTCTAGTTTAGTCATCTCATAATATTCAGCTTCTTTTTTCAGGCTAATGTAGTTGGAGTATCTGCCTGCATCTAAGTTGCCGGATTTTAACGCAGATAATACCTCGCATCCGGGCTCGTGAATGTGCGTGCAGTCAGCGTATCTGCATTTCTTGGCGAGAATAGTTATTTCATCAAATAAATTATCTATACCAACGCTCGTATCCGTCATTCCCACTTCGCGCATTCCCGGGTTATCTATCACAATACCTCCGTTTTTTAAAAAATACATTTCTCTATTGGTTGTGGTATGCTTTCCTTTGCCGGTTTTAGAGCTTATATTTTCGGTTTTTATAATATTTCCTCCAAGCAATTTATTAATCAAAGAGGATTTTCCAACTCCGGACGAACCCAAAAAACAATATGTCTTTCCTTTTTCAATATATGTTTTTAATTTGTCTAAACCTTCGTCGCTTAAGGTGCTGGTAAAAATAAGGTCAACGTCATTAAACCTATCTTTTATCTGAGCTAATTTTAAACCCAATTCCTCTTTGGATATCAAATCTATTTTATTTAATATAATAGCGGGCTTTATGCCCCCGTCTTTTGCTATGGCAAAATATCTTTCAAAACGATTCAAATTATAATCCCGGTCAACCGATTCAACCACAAAGGCAACATCAATATTGGCAGCAATAATCTGGGTTTTATCTTTTTCGCCAGCTCTATTTTTGTCTCCGTATTTTCTTTTAATCAATGTTAATCTCGGCAATATGTCATGAATAACGGCTCGCCCCGGCTCAGTCTGTTGCGAGGCGCGATTGTCATTAAGCTCGGTGATCGCCACCCAATCCCCCACAGCCGGAAAATCTTCCCTGTCCTGAGCTTGTCGAAGGATCTTCCCCGTTATTTTTGCCAAATATTCGCCGTTAATATTTTTGACCTTATAAGCTCCTTTATATTCTGCCGTGACTCGCGCGACTGAAAAACCATCTAATTTTAATTTTTTACGATTAGATTCAAAGAAATCGCTATAACCTAAATCTTCAATTTTTCTGATTTCAGCGGTTATCTCTTTCATATTTCCCTATTCTACCAAAAAACCGCCTTGATGATAAGGCGGCAAGCGGAAGTTCGTTTGATGCCTGCCCGTCTTTGGCGTCAGGACGATTTTTTGAACTATCTATACAAAAGAAAATCCCGCTTATCCAGGTCGATTGTTCTCCAATAGCTGGAATATGTTATTTTGTCAATTTGGCCTCTGGGAACGGCTAATTATTTTAATGCGAGCAATTCTCTAAGTTCTTTGACTTCGGTTTCCAGTTTTTCAATCCTTCTTTTGTGATCAGCCAGTATCAGCTTCTCAATTCTCTCTAAGCGATCTTCAATTTTATCGAATCGTTTGTTGACCTCTTCGCTTTTGGCCGTCTCCTCAAATCCTCTTTGAACCATTCCGGCTAGTTGTTCAATTGTTATTATTTTCTTTTTCATTTTTTTATTTATATTTAACATTTCTATCATACTACCAATAACAAACGTGTCAACTGAGGTTAGTGATGCTAAATAAGAATGGCGATTTTTGTCTTGTAGGCAAAATTACCCGTCTTCTATCCAATTATTTATCGGTGTAAGTTGAAAATAAGTTTCCGTTATAAACAGGCAGAATGACAATCCGGGAACATATTCCCATATTCCTGATTTTGAAAAATAAAAACCCTCTATTTTCTCTAGCCTATTGCTCAAGCAATCGGTTTTTCTTTGGTTATGATACTTGCGCGTAAAAATAGCAACGCTGATATGACAAACAGCGCCGCGAAAATGGAATTGACAATAAACACGCCGATAACGCCCGCATTGCCCCAAGAGGTCTGGGCTGGCCAGATAAAGAGCGCGAATACAGGAACGAGCATTTGAACGATGGCCGTCGCAAACAACGTGCGCGTCATTCCGCGCGGTCTGAAGCGTGAAATAAGAGAGCCGATGAGTAGGACAGCAGGTACTGCCCAGTACATCAAATTGGCGGGGTTGTTCTCGCTCCCGATAATGCCGACGGCGCCGCTCACCCAGCCAAGGAAGAGTATTCCCGCAAGCCCAACGCTAAAAGCGAAGCGGTACGTCCTGGTACGCGTCTTCAGCCATTGCCATAATTCGTAGAAACCGCCAGCGGCCAGCAGTATGACGATGTAGGCAATAGCTTCATTCCATTGCACTTCGTTGGTAAATTGCATCGCCAGAGGGATCATCAGCACAAGAGCTATAACAATGCCCCAAACAATGAATCTTCTTGTGCTTTGCATAATGGTTTTTTCCCTTTAATAATTAGCTTTGATGTTGCGACAAACATCATTAAGTTCTGTTGCTTTTGTATTCCAAAATATCCCCGGGCTGACAATCCAAAGCCCTGCAAATCGCTTCCAGGGTTGATAGCCGAATCGCTTTTGCCTTTTCGTTTTTGAGTATGGAAAGATTAGCCATCGTTATGCCAACCTTTTCCGCCAGTTCAGTAACACTCATTTTCCTTTTGGCCAGCATCACATCAATGTTTATTATAATTGCCATAGTTTTATTTATAGTGAGCTTGTCGAATTATACTGTTAACTCGTTTTCCGATTTTATATCCACGGCGCTTTGCAAGGTCTTTTCAAACACCGCTGCCGCTGTGCCGACAACAATAGAGGCAAAGGTAGCGATGATACCTAACATTACAGTGCCCGCGGCGTCATGAGGTAGGCATCTGCCGCCACTATCGCACCCGCCGTAATGAACGCGCAGTATTTTATAGTCCGCAAAGCGTTCACGGCCGCTTGCGAGAATACTTTATTTTGTCCAATGTATCTGAGCAGTGTAAACGCTTGATATAACGCCACGAAAAACGGAATAGACCCTAAATATACATACGCCAAAAATGGATCTTTGAAGTAAATCTCAAAGAGCGTGGCATTTGCATTCCTGCCCTCAATGTGGGGTTCCCAAAGCATAAGGGCAAGAGCGCTGATGCCGATGAGCACAATGACTATCTGAAGAAATATTGTTGATCTTTTTTTTCCGCCAGAGGCGGATCCGCCTTTGGCGGACATGCCTGTATTCATAGAAAACTTGTTTAAATATCTATAAATTTATATTAATCTATCATATATCGTTTGTCAATATATTATTATCGTTATTTGCTATTATGCGGGACATTTGCTGGGGTTGCGTGGATTACGAAGGAGAATTTTTGAACTGTGGCCGGTTTTTAGAAATAAAAAAGAACAAAGCTGTTTTTCGCTTTGTTCTTCTGCGCTTAAAAATATTATAAAAACTAAGGAAATGGCGGGGAGATTGTGCAAGGATTGTAAACCTTGATTGATACTTCTTCGCCGTGATTGTCAAGATACTCTTGGACGTCTTTTCTCTCTATCAGTTTCGGAATCTCTGCGACATCCACCTTATTTAAATTCTCTACCTGTTCTTTGCTTATTTCCCTGATCGCATCTTTTGTTAGCTGCAGAACAAGAAATCCTTTCTGGAGAAAGCAATTTATTGCAATCTGTCTTTCGCCAAAATCGTGAAGCATCTCTATATCCATTCCTGCGCCCGTGGATACAATGTTAAATTCCCTTCTTTCTGACTTGCACGCAAAACATTGTTTGCCATACCCTTCTTCGCATTTATCCATTTTATATGTCGCCTCCTTTTATTTGTCTTTATGAATCCAATGAACTAAAAACAGGATAGTATAATTTTAGCTATCCTGTCAATCGCCAGGCCGCTAGATGGGTATTTTTTTCTATGGCTACAAATTGCCAGATTTACCTCGCCTTTTTAGGCGTTGTCCGGGCCAGCAAACCGGGCACGGCCCAGCGCCTTTGTATTTATGACCTCTTGAACAGGTTTTCCAAATTGTTTTCTTCGCGGTTTTTTTGTATTCCATTTTAACGGATTTATATTTCAGCAAACGGAAAAGTCCTTTGGATGGTTTGTAAACCTTGTCGGGAAATCTTTGGACAAGTTTCCAGACGTATCCATTAAATGTTTTAGGATGAAAGCTTTCGTCCCCCGCCTTAATTTTTGAAAGGAGCTCTGACCAGCGTAGGCCCTCGGGATGCCTCTCCAGCAATGCAAATATTTTTGCGTATATACGTTTTGTAACTGGGGATTTGTCCATATTTTATAAAAAGTTAAGTTATAGATACCTTAATTACATCAGCTTGTTGTATTTAACAGCTTCCCGTCGCGGACACTATTAGGATATTATTCCAACAGCGAAACGGCTATATTTATATTACGAATTAGCGAATATATTCCTCTGGAATTTCTATGCCAAATTTTTCACAAAGGGCATAAACATCTTGATAATCTTTTTCTTTGGATTTATGTCTTGTGTGGAATTGGACTAAATATTTCGGGGCGACGCATCTTACCTCCTGTTCCTTTATAGTTCCAATCCCATCAAGCGAACCATCGGGATATTCGTCTTTTTCTACAATAAATCCGTTATCATCAAATTCAAAAGAATGAACATCAATTTCTCGTTCTTTGTCATCCCCAAAAACAAAATCCCATTTTTTATCTTCCTCCCTTTCTTTTTCTTTATATCCTTGTGATTGCAGGTATTCGCGGAATTTAGGAATATCTTTGCGCTGGATCGCTATATCTAAATCGGAATGGATGCGCGTCTCTTTTTCGAGTAAAGCATCAACAGCCCAGCCGCCATCAAGCCAGATTTTAATGCCCAAATTTTCTAAGCTGGCATATAAACCGATAACATCGGTAGAACTCATCTTTTTTATTTGCTTTTCGAACATATCACAGATTTTTCATTAGAAATTTTTTTAGAGCTCCGAACCCTGAACGAAATCCGCCTGCCCGCCCTCGCTTGCCCGTCCGAAGCCAAAAGGCGAAGGAGGGCTTTTCCGTCGCCGCCGAATTTCGTGCCAACGAAGTTGGCGCACCGCCTTAAATACTCCAATTATTATGATACTTTTCAAATTCCTTAAACTGCGGTCTATCAAATGCGCGTATCGGATTGTCAACACGGGCTCTGCCCTCGCGTCCTGGTGTAGCAAGCCACTCTTGATGTCTTTTTGCAATCCATTTTGCAAATAAATTTTTTGGAATCAGAAAATAGTCAGGTTTTTCATCTTTACTTTTTAAATCCACAAATGCTATATAAAAATTATCTTCAGGCACAAGCGTTTCTATTCCCTTATTCAAAATCCATCCTTGCCTATTTGCAATAGATCTTGTTTTAACCTGTATATTAAGCGTTCTGTTTCCATCGGGCGTCGTTGCGATTACATCAATGTTAGGAGTATTTTTTATTGTCATAGCCGCAATCCAGCCACGTCTTGAAAGTTCTGCGGCAACAAAATACTCTCCGGCTATACCAGTAATATTATAAGTAGCTCTGCGATTTCCCTTTTTTTCACTGCTTGTTTTCATAAATATTTTTACCATTTTTTATGTCAAAACCAACTGGCGCGCCGCCTATTTTTTATTATTATCGTATTTCAAACCCCTCAATGTTTTAATTGATTCTTCTCAAGATTTGTGAACCACACAATACTACCCATACTGAAATATTTAATTCCGTTTTCAATTTTTTTTCTTGATTCTGTCGGTATGTCGTAGCCTGCGGGGACTTGAAACCACTTTGTACCACCGTTATCGTAGCCAAGCCATAATTTATTTTCTTTAATAAGTTTGAAGATTTCCTTATAAGTAATAGCGTTCTGATTACCAAGAATCAAAAATTTCTTATTGTTTTCCGCAAGCTGGACAACATATTCGCGAAACAGAGAAAACGGCGGATTAGTTACGACAATATCCGCCTCTTTGAGTAGCTCAATACATTCTTCACTGCGAAAATCGCCGTTGCCTTTCAAGGGAGTTGAGTTTTTTTTATTATGTTTTAACAAAGATTTCACATCCTCAAGGTCAATTGCGCCGTCCTCATCAATGTCCGGCACTTCTGTGATTTCAATTTTAAACGGCTCTTTACCTGACGGTTTTAATCCTTCCACTTCAAATAGTGGTAATTGGCCGCCGACAATTGGCGATTTAACATAGCTGGTAGTAATAAGTTTCTTTAGTTTTAATTCTTTAAAATTAGCGGCAAAATACTTGAAAAAATTACTCTCAAAAGGATCGTCGCAATTACAATAAACAATCTTTCCTTGAAATTGTTTCTTGTAATGCTTCAGTTCTTTTTCAATATCAACAAGCTGAGTATAAAACTCATCCTTTTTTGCTTGGCTTGCTTTGTGTAAATTACTATTTAATGATTTATTTACCATAAACTTATTTTTTTTCTTCTTCATTTTTAGAAGATGTTGATTTTGAATTTGAAAAAGCCGATTTCATTTGACCCAAAAGACCCAGTCTTTCTTTTCTTTCTTCTGGCACGACATACATTTCATGGAGAGTTGCTTTAGTTAATTCTATAATAAATCTCAACTTCGGAGAGTCCCACGCTTCCCACGATCCCTCATGCACATTATCACTTGCCATTTCTTGAATATGACCGAGTGCGTCAAAAAGCTCAGAAGCAACACTGGGAAATTTTTCTTTTAAACTTTTTATACTTGCCTGATAGTCGGCGTATCCAGTTTTCTGATTTTTAATAATTGTTTTCTCGTGCTCAAGTAATTCATAAATCGCTTTTCTTAAACACGCCGACGCGCCGACAAGGTAATTAGACTTTCGGCTATTTTCCGCTTCGTAAACGAGCTCTCTCACTTTTTCGGGGATACGGTTATCTAGTACAAAATAGGATGTCGGCTGTGAGAAAAATAATGACCCATCAATATCAATCTTATCCGCAAACTGGTTATTGTAACGTTGCCTACTATATTCGACATATCCATCTCTTAACTCCTTAAAACTTAGGTGCATTGAGACTTTTTCGCACCCATCAGAGTTGCACTTGATTAAATAACCATGACAAATCTTTTTGTCACCCCAGTTAAATTCAAAGTGATCTATCATGCTATAGGTAACATGATTTCTTTTACAAAAAGGGCAATTATATTTATGCGCGTCTATAAAATATTTTTTGTCTAAATGTGATAGATCCATATTTTTTATTTAAACAATTCCGCCGTTGGCACGCCCCTCCAAAGGCGGGCAGGCGAGGGCTTTGGCGATTTCCTTTGGCATATACCCCGTTAGATTGTTCGCTATATCTAACGGGGTAAAGTTTTCTATAGCTCGTTGACCGGCCTTGCCCCCGCCTACGCTAAAGCTTCGGATGGGCAGGCGATACGCTCTTTCTTTAGAGTTTCCGATAATACGTGCTTCTTCCTTGTCCTAATCTTTCGACTTTTTTGAGCCGCATCAGTTTATCGATCGCTTGTCTGACGGTTGGATAAGCGACTTTCGTCTGTTCGGAAATCTCGCGCGGTGCGGAACTTTCAACTTTTTGGAGATAACCCCAAACGGCGAGCTGTTTTTGCGTAAGCAATCGTTCAATGTTTTCTTTGGATAAAAGATCGATAGCCATCTCCGATTGTTTCAAAAAAATAGTCAAGAAAAATTCCAACCACGGGATGATGGTTTTGTTTTCGGACAAAGATGTTTTTTGGCTCTGGCGAAGCGCAAGATAATACTCCGGCTTATTATCCTCAATGATCTTCTCGTGGGAGACATAAGGCATATATAAGTATCCCCCCTTCAATAAAAGAAGATTAGTGAGCACGCGGCTAAGCCGGCCATTGCCGTCTTGAAATGGATGGATCTGCAAAAATTCAACAAGAAAGCTGGCAACTATGAGGAGCGGATGATATTTTTTCTCCGCAATAACTTCTCCCGTCCATTCAATTAACTCCTGCATTTGTTTGGGAGATAGATATGCCGGCGTGGTGTCAAAAAGTATTCCGATGGATTCACCCGCGGCATTTATCATTTGCACCTGATTTTCTCTTTTTTTGTAATCACCTCGATGGTCTTCGTCCTTTTTTACATACTTCAGGAGTTCTTTATGGAAGTGCTTGATAGTGCTTTCATTGAATTTTAAACTTTTCCAGGAATTAAACATGTTCTCAAGCAACTCGTAATACCCTTTGACTTCCTGTTTATCTCGATCAGTAAATCTTTGTATATCAATACCTCGCATAAGCTTTTCTACGTCTTCATCAGAAAGCCTTGCCCCTTCAATACGGGTCGATGCTCCAGTCGAAGTAATCAAAACAGATCGTTTGAGACGACCTAATACTTGAGGCGAGAGTTGCGCTCCGGCAATCCATTGCCCCTTTAACTCATCAATTCTTGCTATTTTTGACCAGATTTCGGCTGGTAAATGCTCTAGTCGATGGTCTAATTTGTTGTTATTTGCCATAGTTCGACAAGCTCACTGCAAGTATGTTTAATCCGATATATCAACTATAGCGGATTGTAACGAATAAATCAAGCCCATACCTTGTTACTAGTTAGACTAATAAGTTGCAATAAGAGTATCTGTATTACGACTTGGCTCAAAAAGATGGCGTTTCCGCAATATGACAAAAGTGTATCATTCGGAAAAAGCCAACCGGAAAGAGCCTTCTGTCCACCGCCATGGGCATTCTTAACAAGTTGGAACAAGGAACAATGAATCCCTTAAGTATTCATGCGGGTT
>JACQXN010000025.1 GCA_016208745.1 Candidatus Portnoyibacteriota bacterium
TGTGCAGTGGTCCAATTGATATAATCTTCGATTGGAAAACATAAAATCACCTCCTTCCTTGGGCGGTGATTTTATTATATATCCGCGAGCTACGCTTTAAACGCACACGCCGGCTAAAGCCGGCGGTTTATCAAGTAATTAAAAAAGCCCGGCTTTGAAAGTCGGGCTTTAAAATTTGTCATTTTCAACCCCGCACTCGCGGGAGATTCCTCTCGTCCGCCTTAGCGGACGGATCGGAATGACACTAGGGAGATTACTTATTCGTAAACGGCAACAGCGCCAAAAATCTGGCTCGTTTTATAGATTGGGATAAAAGCCTTTGGTGTTTGCGGCAGGTGCCGGTTCGGCGGGTTGATAAAATCTTTGCCTGGCCGCTTAAAAATTGGCGCAGCAAATCAACGTCTTTGTAATCAATGTTATTTATATTTTGCTTGCAGAAATAGCAAGGTTTTTTTTCAAACATAGTAGTAGAAGCCAATTTACGCTAACCAATTTAACGCTACTTCACGCCAAATCACGCGTTTTATTTGGCTTCTAAATTTTTATTGGCGTTCATCTGGGCTTCTATATTTAGAAGGGTATATCTTTTACATTAACTCCCTCGTCTTCTTCGTTATTAGCGCTTGGGAGTTCTTCAGTTTCAATTATGGGAATATCTTCTTGTTGGGGTTGGGGCTTTGAAAATCCGGAAGGCGCTTGTTCGCCGCCTCGCGGCCCCATCTGCATATTTTCAGCAATTATCTCTGTTCGATAGCGTTTGCTTCCGCTTTGGTCTTGCCATGATCTTGTTTGAAGCCGCCCCTCAATCAAAGCTAATCGCCCCTTGCCTAAATATCGGCTGCAAATATCAGCTAATTTTCCAAAAACAACGACATTATGAAATTCAGTTGTTTGTTGTTTATTGCCCCCTTGGTCTTTATACACGCGATTGGTCGCAATGCTGAAATTAACCACTGGCTGGCCCGATGGCAAGGTTCTTAATTCGGGGTCTCTGGTCAAATTGCCTAGGATGACGACGCGGTTGAAATTCATGTTTTTCTCTACGGATTACGGATTGAATACTGATATACGGATAACCCCTCGACTTCGTTCAGGGTATAATTTATAAATCTGTATATCCGTAAAAAATCCGTATTCCGTAGCTATGCTTCTAATATCTCGTCCAACTTTTTATCTAGCTCCTCCATCTTAACTTTTTCGGTTGGCTGGGCATGAGATTTAGCCGAGGCGGCAATGTCTTGTGTCCGAATGGGTCTTTCTTTTGATCTCATCATATAAGAAGGGGTTGGTTTTGCTTCTTGTTTCACTATTAAAAGATGTCTTAAAATCTGCGGCTCTAGCCTCATTTGCTTTTCTAATTCTTCAACCTTATCCGATTCTATATTAAATTCCAGTGTTACGAAAAAACCAAATTTTTCTTTTTTGATGAGGTAGGCAAGTTTCCTTTTTTCGCCAAGCCTTTCATTTTTTATTTCGCCCGAAAGCGCATTAATAAAACCGCGCGTTCTCTCGCTTTGAGCGGCAACTTCTGCTTCAGATAGGTTGGGATTGACGATATAAGTTAATTCGTACATACCCAGTATATCAACTTCCAGAGTTAAGCCCCGATTATTATATTCAACGCTTATACTCTCAAAGTCTCAAGCCCAGAATATTCTTCCTTTGTAAATTTATAAAATATACTGGAAGTTGTATTACTGGGCATATAAATAATCTAGCAAACTTTTGCCAGATGGTCAAGCGACAAATAGAAAAGCGAGAATGTTTTTTATTCTCGCTTTAATCGGCAATTTTTATTCCCTCCTCAGGCCTACAGGAATTTTTTTATTCTAGACCTCCTTATATTTGCTATTTTTACGGAGACGCAAGATATAACGCCCAGCAACTATTACTAAAAACAGGCCTACCGCGATCCAGTAAATGAAATAAAAATACTTGATTATTTGCACTATTACTAGTGCTATAACCACGAGTGGCGAAATAATAATGTCTATTATTCCCATTTTTACCCCCTTTTGTTTTCTCCGATTCCGTACATATAGTGGAACCGGCGCCTGATTTCCCAAGGCAGCTTTTTCATTTCTTCTTTGTATTTATATAATAAATCAGGGGGTAAGTCATTTCTGAAGTGGGGGTGGCCAGGGTCGCGGGTGACATTCTCATAAATTTTAATCTCTGAATTAGCCCCTTTCTTATAGAGAATTGTATTTTCGCAGATAGATTTACAGGGCTTATTTCCGCAATCAATTATTTCTGCAAAAAATTCACCTGTCTCCGAAATAGAAATAGCGGCATATACCCAGTCTCCTGCTTCCTCCGGGGGCGTCCTTACAACGAGACGCATACCTTTTTCAGGCTCACAAAAGTACATTTCCTTAAAAGGGCCGGCATTGCCTTTCTGCCACGTAACGCCCGCCCATTCACCCCAATTAACCGGTCCGAATAATATTAAGTAGGACAACAATACTCCAAATAAAAAAGGAATTGCCAATCCTAAAGCCATTTGATTTCTTTCTTTCATTTTGTCCTCCTATACCCCTATATTTATTCGTTATTTTAGGTACTAAATCCGATAAAAACACGATATCATACAAGTAACTATTTGTCAAGATATTCAAGAAAAAATTTGTGTATTATAATTAATAGGTATGATTGACCAAAAAATATTTAAAGCCTATGATGTTCGTGGGGTTTATCCCGAGGAGATAAACGAGGATGTGGCCTATAAAATCGGCTGGGCTTTTGTGGAATTTCTGAAAAATAATAACGAGCTTGGCAGTCGTCAGATTATTGTTGGCCGCGACGCCAGATTGTCTTCGGACGCTCTATTCGAAGCTTTATCACAGGGGATTATTTCACAAGGTATTGATGTTATTGATTTAGGCTACGTCAGTACACCTTTGCTTTATTGGGCGGTTATAAACGAAGGCGTAGATGGCGGAATTATTATTACCGCCTCCCATAATCCGGCGCAATACAATGGTTTTAAATTTTGTGGCTTGAGCGCAAAGCCAATTGGCCTTGGTAGCGGCTTGGAGAAAGTTAGGGATTTAGCGCTGGGAAAAGAGGAAATTCCTGTGTCTTTTTCAGCGGGCAAAATAAGTCAGAAAAGGTTACTAGATGAATACATTAATTCTATTCAAAAGCAGACCGATTTATCGCAACTAAAACCGCTAGAAATTATCATTGATTGCGGCAATGGAATGATGGGGCCGGAAGTTGAAATGTTAATAAAAAAATTGCCGTGCCGCGCGGAAATTCTATTTAGCGAACCTGATGGCAATTTTCCGAATCACGAGGCAAATCCGATAAAAGAAGAAACCTTAGAAACACTAAAAGAGAAGGTCCTGTCAGAAAAAGCGAATTTAGGAATTGCTTTTGACGGAGATGGGGATAGAATTGGATTTTTAGATGAGAGGGGAGAAAAAATTCGCGGCGATTTCATTACCGCGATAATAGCGCAAGAGTTATTAAAAGAAAATCGCGGGCAAAAAATATTGTATGAGGTGCGTTCAAGCAAAGCTGTTCGCGAAACAATAGAAAAAAGCGGGGGGATTCCGGTTTTAGGCAGAGCTGGCCATGCTTTGATTAAAGACCAGATGCGCAAAGAAGACATCTTTTTTGCCGGCGAGCTTTCAGGCCATTATTTTTTTAAGCAGCTAGGCATTATTGATAATGCTTTATTTGCGATGTTGCTAGTGCTAAAAATTATCAGTCAAGAAGATAAGCCGATTTCAGAAATAGTCAAGCCGTTTCAAAAATATTATCAAAGCGGCGAGATAAATTTTGAAGTTGAAAATAAAGAAGAAATATTAAAATCGCTTGAAGAAAAATATTCTTCGGCTGATAAAATTTTAAAAATTGACGGCTTAACCGCGGAGTTTAAAGATTGGTGGTTTAATGTCAGGCCTTCAAATACCGAGCCCTTATTGCGGCTTAACATAGAGGCGGAGTCAGAAGATTTATTGGAAGAAAAAACAAAAGAATTAAAAAGCTTATTTTTGTAAATTTTTATTTAGTAAATTGCATTTTGTATCATTAAACGTACGATCGAGCAGGAATGATACAAGCGCTTCTAGTCTTGGTTGCGAAAAATTAAAAAAGATAAAAGGCAGACGATTGTGTCTGCCTTTTTAGTTACGATTTTCTATATTTTGAAAAAAGACTTTCGATTTCTTGCGCTCCCTCGGTAATGATTTTCATATATTCAGAGGTGCGGCGAGTAAATCCTGCCAAGACCGTTAATCGGTTAAGGACATCATCTCTAAGTTCGTTGAGTCCTTGATGGAAAAACTTATCCCGGTCAATGATTAAAGCGATTAGATTCGCCGCCTGACAGCAAAAATCTATTTCTTCGGGACGGAAATATTCTTTTTCTCCGGTGGCGTCCAGAACGATAACCCCGTGCACTTCCTGATTTAAAATCGGCACATAGAGAATCTGATTAATGTTTTTTTTCGAGACCATATCCCAAAAATGACGAGTAAGCGGATCATTTTTTGGCGAATCTATGGTTATGGGTATTTTTTCTCGGAATACTCTTCCTATATCCGGATGCTGAGATAGTGATTCACACAGACCGATGCCATGTTCTTTAGGCGGAGTTCCCGCGCTTATTTCACAGCAGAGCCCATTGCGCTCGCCATCACGATGGAATATCCGGTAAATAGTGCAACGTTCCGCTTCCAGCGCCAAGGCAATCGCGTCAACTACGCCAAAGGGAATTCGCTCAAATGAATAGTCTGCAATTATAACCTTAGCGATTTTCATCAAAGCGGCATTGCTAATTTTTGAGAATTGCTCAAGATAGAAAGCCATTGCCGCTGAACGGGAAAGGGCTTCGGCTAGAACAATTTTTTTTGGAGTGAACGGTTTTTCAGCGTAGACTTGCGCTACTCCCAAAAGCCTTTCTTCAAAGATCAAGGGAATTGCCAAAAGAGATTTTGGCCCATCGTCTTTTTTCCCGCCTTGATTTAGATAAGCAATATAACGGGAATCGAGATTGATATTGGGGATATTAATTGTTTGGCCGGTTTTTACGGCTTCGCCGGCAATAGTGCCTTCAATTGGAATGGAAAGTATCCTGTTTTTAAAGTCTTCTCCAAAAGATGCTTCCAACCGCAAATTCTTTCCTTTCGGCGCTCTAATAGTGCATCTGACGGCGCCTAATTCTTCTGTCAATTGCTGGGCAATTGACAGAATTACTCCTTGGGTGTCCATTGCCCTGCCTCCTTTTAGAAGTTTTATGTGCCTGTTCTTCGTTTTTTAAGATTTCGGGTTCTTGGCGCGGATAATACGCCAGAAATTGCGCCAGTTTTCTTTATTCGTCTGAAACATTTAAAATTTTCTCTATTTTTAAGAACCTCGACATCTCTCATAATTGTTTCAAAGCTTTCGATCGATCGTCTATCTATTCCGAAAGAATCCATTCCCAAAATCGTTCCCAATATCATAGTTCCTCCTTTGAAAAGGTCAGTTTGATTTATTTTCACTGGCTTCTTTTTTCTTTAGTGCTTTTGTGAGCTCTTGGTAGGCGATAGCACGTTCCAGCTCCGCCGAGCAGTTTTGTTCGTCTGAAGTCCAATTGCCAATATTTAATTCTTTTTCCACAGCATCCCCCGTATTTAATTTTAAAAGGACTTAAACTAAACCCATTTTTTCTTTAACTTCCTTCATTTTAGACTCGGCAAGGTTTCTTGCCTTATCCGCGCCTTCTTTTATGACTTTTAACACATATTCGGGATTTTTATCAAGTTCCGCGTATTTTTCTTGAAATAGCGCCAATCCCTCAATCACAACTTGGGCCAAGCCTTCTTTAAATTCAACGTAAGTTTTGTTCTCGTATTTTGTCTCAATTTCTTTTATCGGCTGGTTGGAAAATAGGGAATAAATCGTCAGTAGATTAGAAACAGCGGGTTTGTCGGGTCTGGAAATGATTTCTTTGCCAGAATCTGTTACTGCTTTTTTAATTTTTTCACGAATCAAATCAGGCGAATCAGTTAAATCAATGCAGCCAAACTTATCTTCGTCTGATTTTGACATTTTTTTTGTCGGGTCGGTCAGGCTCATAATCCTGGCGCCTTCTTTGCGAATTAATTCCGCCGGCTCCTTAAATGTTTCGCCATAAAGATTATTAAATTTGCGCGCGATAACTCGCGAAAGCTCAACGTGCTGTCTCTGGTCCTCGCCAACCGGCACAGCATCTGTGTTATATAACAAAATATCCGCCGCCATTAAAACAGGGTAATCTAAAAGGCCAGCGCTAACACCGGCCTTCTGATTTTTCGCCTTATCTTTAAATTGCGTCATTCGTTCAAGCTCGCCAATTGGCGTAATGGTATTTAAAATCCATGCTAATTCCGAATGTTCTTTGATATGAGATTGGACAAAAACGATAGACTTTTCAGGATCTATGCCGGCCGCCAGTATAATTTTTATTGCATCAATTGTTTTCTGACGCAAAATATCCGGTTTTTGATAAACCGTTATCGCGTGCAAATCAACAACGCAATAAATGCAATCATATTCTTCCTGAATAGCCGCCCAATTTTTTATTGCGCCAAGATAATTTCCGATATGGGGAGTGCCTGAGGGCTGGATGCCGGAAAAAACTCGTTTCATGATTTCTCTGCGGATTACGGATTAGGTGCTGATATACGGATAGAACGCGAATTTAAAAAATCCGTATATCCGTAATAAATCTGTATTCCGTAGCTAAACTTCTATGACCACTGGCAGCACCATAGGCCGCCTCTCTGTTTTATTGTATAGGAATTGTCCGATCTTGTCACGAATATTGTCTTTGATATAGGCCTGATTAATCGGCAATTGGTCGCCAGTTGCCCGATGGACAATATCTTTCACTTTTTCTCTAACTTGAAATAAGAGTTCTTTTGATTCCCGCATATAGATAAAGCCGCGTGAAATAATATCGGGGCTGTTTCTTACTTGGCCGGTTTGGGAATCAACCGTTACAATAATCACAAACATTCCGTCTTTAGCCATCGCTTGGCGGTCGCGCAAAACAATCTGGCCAACATCGCCAACGCCCAAGCCATCAACAAAAAATCAAGCACCGAGCCATTGTCCAAAACAAAGATATTCTCTCTGGGGAAACCAATGTTTTCGGCTAATTTAGCCGCTTCTTTTAAAAAGAAATGGTTGGCGTAAACCGGCAAGAAGAAATCCGGTTTGATTTGTTTAATCACTTCTTTAATATTGGCGGCGTTTGAATGGCCGCTGGTATGAACATCCATAATATCGCTGTGAATAACATTGTCGCAGACGCGATAAAGATTGTCTTTTAATCGTTGGATGGTTCGTTCATTTCCCGGAATAACAGAAGAGGAGAAGATAATTGTGTCTTGCTTGCGAATTTTTATCTGTTTGTGTTCGCCGCTGATAATTCGGGAAAGCACGGCATTGCCTTCGCCTTGTGCGCCGGTACAAACAATAACCACTTCTTTTTCAGGATATTTATTAATATGGTTAATTGGGACAAGCGTCTCTTTGTCAACTTTAATGTAGCCAAGCTGTTTGGCTATTTCAATGTTTGTTTTCATGCTATAGCCATCCAGGGCCACTTTTTTACCGATAGTTCTGGCATATTCAATGATATGAGCCACGCGTCTAATTTGAGAAGAGAAAGTGCCAATGATTACCTTACCATTGGCTTGACTGATAAGTTTTTCCAGGTTAGCGTACATTTCTTTTTCAGAAACTGCGTCGTCGGAATAATTGGTGGCGCCCAAGCTCTCCAGCATTAAAATTTTTGGGCCGGGCAAATTGGATAGATGATGATAGCTAACTGGTTTTTGATTTTGCTGGTTTTTATCCATTGTCCAGTCTCCCGGATGAATTATTGTCCCTTGGGGGGTGTTGATAATAACGCCCATGGCATCCATAATAGAGTGCTCGACATCAAAAAACCCAATACGGAATTTACCCAGATTAATTCGTTCGTCAACCGATTTGATGGTTTGGGTCTTTAAGTTTTTAGCTGATTTTGGAGCGTAATCTTCCATTCTTTTAATAATTAAGGCCAAAGTTAAATCGCGGCCGATAATTTCAGGATAGCCCAGCTTCTCCAGCAAAAGAGGAGCGGCGCCGATGTGATCCATATGGCCGTGACTGAAAATCACTCCGCGAATATTTTTTTCTTTTCCTTTGAGGTAGTCAATATTGGGAATAATATAATCAATGCCGGGCATATCCTCTTCGGGAAATTGAATGCCCATATCCAAGATTATAATATCGTTGCCATATTCAAAAACCGTCATATTGCGACCGACTTCTTCTTGTCCGCCAAGCGGTATG
>JACQXN010000023.1 GCA_016208745.1 Candidatus Portnoyibacteriota bacterium
CAAATTGAAGGCCAGATAAAAAGATATTCTTCGATGATTGAAGAACTAGCTTCTTTGGCCTCAGGCGGCATTAAATTTAAAGAACTCTCTTTTAATAAGAATGAAGTGTCGTTGGAAGGCCTAGCTCTGACCCGGGCCGAACTCCTTGCTTTTAAGGAAGCTTTGGAAGAATCACCTGATTTTGAAAGCGTGGAGAGCCCTTTAAGCAACTTGCTTAAGCAAAATAATATTGATTTTTCTTTTATCTTTAAGGTAAAAGAGAAAAAATAATGCCAAAAAGTATTTTTAGTAGAAAAGAATTTTTAATCGGCCTTGGATTCGTTATTCTAGATTTGGCTTTTTTGATTGTTGGCGGCTGGCTTTTGACCCATCAGATTGTTAAAAGCAGCCAGCAGTTATCAGACAGAAAATTTGCGCTTGAAAATAATTTGAAAGCATCACAGACAATGTATAAAGATCGTCAGGAGATGGAGAAAAAGAAAGAGGAGATTGATAAAATAAAGCAGAGTTTTATTGCCAAGAATGAGCCGATTGGCTTCATCAATTTAATGGAAGATCTGGCCCAAAAGACAAATAATCTTTATAAAATTAATTTATTACCGCAGCTTAGCACAGATGATAAAAGCAAAGAGAATGCTTTGTATTTTCAGATTTCTTTGGGCGGCAGCTTTAATGATTTTATGCATTTTTTAAAATATGTGGAGAATGCAAAATATTATATAGAGGTAGAATCGCTTAAAATAAGCCAGGTATCAGAAGCTGGCTCTGCTAGTTCGGATTTGGGCGCCTTGCCCCAAGGGGTCGTTTCAAGCATTCTTAATTTAAAGGCGTTTACAGATTAGAGTCTATTCAGTCTATTTTTAATGAAAAACTTTTTTTCAGCAAAAATATTTGTTAGTTGCAAGAATTTTTTCCTGCGCTATAGAAAGGCGTTCCTTGTTTTGCTGTTTTTAATTTCCTTGGCTTATCTTGGCGCAATTTCCTATTTATACGCTTGGCGCATTCCCGCGCCAAAAGAAACTTCTAGCGGCAAAATTTCTGTAGACTCCGTGCTTTATCAGAAAGTGATGGATAATATTAAGCAAAGAGAAATAAATTTTGAAGCAGAGGCTGGCAAGACATATCTAGACCCGTTTAAATAAAAAACCGCTATAAAATCCCAAATTAAAAAATCCCGTCAAAAGGCGGGATTTGTAAATGACTTAAAAATTATGAGGATAATTTACTTTGTAAAAGAGCTATTTCACTATTAAGGATAAGGAACTCGCGTCCTGGATGAGCTGGTGAATAGCGGTGTACTCTGGGTTTTTGATTGAAGCTATCCAGTCGCTTAGATAGCAGCAGATACTTATAGCCATAATTAATGAAATAACAAGGACAATGATTGCGATAACAGCGCACAGAAAGCTTTCGTCTCCCTTCTCTTTATTGTTGTACGCAGCGGACGCTAACCAGAATACAGTGCAAATTATAAAAAGGAAAATGTTCAGTCCGCTCCAAATGATCGTGCTCGTAAGGCCTTTTATGTAGGCCTGCTTGATATAAAAAGGGTAAATTTTTTCCACAGTCATTCCAAGCGACCTTGCTAATTCCTCAATCTTTTTCATCACCGCGCTGCCGCTTTTTTCCAGGATTTCTTTTGTGTCTTTGCCAATATCTATTGTGGCATTGGCCTCTATTTTCTTAATCTCCTCTGTCTTGGTCGACGGGGTCTCTGCAGAGGCTGCCAGAGGCGCAATAATTAACATGACCGATATCAACAAAACTACGATTTTTAATCCAGACATTTCTTGTCCTCCTTTTGTTTTTTTAGGGTACGGGCCATAGATAGGCGATACTCGATAATAAGGGTAAATGTATAGTTTGTCAAGGCTGCTTCATTAAGCTAAGAATAATCCCAAATTAAAAAATCCCGTCAAAAGGCGGGATTTAATGTTTATGTGGGGTGTTGCTCGATGGGTCTCCTTTGTTAAAACCGCAGTTTGTAGTTAGTTGAATAGAACAAGTATTGACGATTCCTCTGTAAGGGGCGGAAACCCTAGTCGCAAGCCGCGCCTCCAGCTAGGTCAAATCTAGTCCCTGGCGGGCAAGCTTGTATAAGGGCTTTGGTGTGGCGTCTGTCAGATTCTCTTTCGAATCCTTCAGCGCACTTCTTGTGCCCATAGAAGAAACCGCCAGAGGCTTCCTCATCAAATGGTTTGTGGCAGAAGATACAAATACCTGGGGTGTATTCCACCCCTTTTGTCACCGTACATGCATGTAGGTACATCTCTCCTCCTGTCGTTAGGTGTTTCTATTACCTAAGATCACTAAATTTTACCTGGCTATATTATATCGAGAGTGATTAAAATGTCAATCTCAATTCTCCCGAAAGATGGTCTGTCCAGTACCAGCAAGCGGTACTGGACGCCCTGAACCCTTTAGTGGTTCAGGGCGAGCCTGCAACCTCTTGGTCTCCGTCCGCCGCGGCGGACGGATAAACTCCGCCAAGCGCTCTATCATCGGCGCGCCTACCAGGACTCGAACCTGGAGCCTTCTGGTCCGAAGCCAGACGCTCTGTCCATTGAGCTATAGGCGCAAAATTCGGGTGGAGCCAAATAAATTAGTCCCACCTTTTGCTCTATAATTATTGAATCTCGTATTCTATTGTTATATAAGCGGCGATTTCGTTTTCTCCGGTTTGGATATCAGGCGTTGTGCCTCCGCCGCCCATACCTAGCCCTTCTTTTAGGGCATAATCATAAAGCGTTGGTGGTTGGGAGGCAGTTTCAATGAAGTTAATTATTCTGACTATTTTAACCCCAAGATCATCTGTTAAAACTTTTGCTTTTTCTTTGGCATTCTCAATCGCTTTCTTGCGCGCTTGCGTTTTTAACGCTTCAGGGTCGTCAAAAGTAAAAGACAGAGAGCCGATTTGATTGGCGCCAAGCTCAGCTGCTTTAGATAAAATATCGCCGATTTTACTCATTAAATTTTCTCGTATTTTAACTTCCAATGTTTGATTCACCTCATAGCCAATAATATTGCTTCTGCCGGAAGTGGTATACTGATGCTTTGGATAGATGTTATAATTGGTTGTTTTTAAGTCTTTTTCTTCTACGCCCAAATCCTTCATCGCCTGCGTGATTTTATTCATTTTTTCGGTATTGTCTTTTTGGGCCGTGGCCACATTCGGGGCTTCAGAAATAACACCTAGATTAATTAGGCCAATATCTGGTTTAGCCTGAATTTTTCCTTCGCCAGAAACCGAAATTGAATTTTTCCGCTCAACATCCTGGCCAATATAGCGACCCTGCCGATATTCGTTCTGGATGGCAAAAATCATAAAAGTGATAACAGAAGCCAAAAGCAGAATCATCAGCCCGCCAATTACCGGCTTAAAGTTTTTGCCAAGCGGCGTAAAATTAACATTTAATTCGCGATTTTCTTCGTTCATGAATTTGTTCTTTATTATTCCTTAGATCGGGTAGAGTTTTTTACCCCGTTAGAAATGCCCAACAGCTCTGATGCGACTGGGGGTCACAAGATAAAATAATTCTTATGGGGTTCAATGCCCCGCAGGAGTTTCTAACGGGGTTCACCGCAATCGGTTGGAATAACAAAGTTTTTTGTTTAAATTATAGCACTTTTTCATCAAAAAGCAATTAAAGACATTTTTACCTTTTTTATTGAAAAAAAGGTAAAAATGGGATAAGATTCAATAAGATTATGAAAATACTTTTAGCAAAAATAGAACAAATTGCCCGCTTAAAACTAAAGAGTGGTTTGTCTTGTCATGATTGGGATCATGTTAGTCGGGTCTGCAATTTAGCTATTTGGCTTGGCAAAAAGGAAAAAGCCGATTTAAGCATTTTAATGGCGGCGGCCTTGTTGCACGATATCAAGAAAAAAGAGGAAGTTAAGAGTAAAGGTAAAATTTGTCATGCAATTGAAGGCGCCAAAGAAGCAGAGAGGATTTTACGGAAATTAAAACTGGAAGATTATTTTATCAGCCGCGTTAAACATTGCATTGAGGCACATAGATATAGGAATGATATTAAACCGCAGACAATTGAAGCTAAGGTTTTATCTGATGCAGATAAAATAGATGCTCTGGGCGCCGTTGGCATAGGCCGCTCGATGTTATTTGCCGGAAAAGTCGGCGCCCGATTACATAATTCGGACGTGAGAGATATTACTGCTACAAACGGCTATGGTCAGGATGATACTTTTTACAGGGAATTTATGGTTAAGCTTCGCTACTTGAAAGATAAAATGCATACAAGAATCGGAAAGAAAATTGCATTGGAGCGGACAAAATATATGGAGCGATTCTTAGATCGTTTAGAAAAAGAAATTTCGGCAAAATTATGAAAATACCCAAAGAAATAAAAGATATTATTCAGAAACTCAATTCCTCCGGATTTGAGGCATTTGTTGTTGGCGGCTGCGTGCGCGATTTGCTAATGGGGCGCGAACCAAAGGATTGGGATATCGCTACCAATGCCAAACCCGAAGAAATCCAGAGGGTTTTTCCGGAAAGTTTTTATACTAACAAATTTGGCACGGTGACAATAAAAACCAATAGTAAAAAAGATAATTTAAGGGAGATTGAGGCGACTACTTATCGGATTGACGAAAAATACACAGATAAAAGGCATCCCGATTCGGTAAAATTTACAAATGAGCTAGAAAAGGATTTAGCAAGGAGGGATTTCACAATTAATGCGATGGCGCTCACCATAGGGGAGAAGTCAAAAATTAGAATTCCCTTCCCTCCTTTAGGAGGGATCGGGGGAGATTTCGAAAATACAAAATCCTCCCCAGCCCTCCCTAAAGGGAGGGAGTCGCGTTTGGGATGGAAAGACTTGAAAATTATCGACCCTTTCAACGGGCAGAAAGACTTAAAGGATAAACTTATCCGCGCGGTTGGCAAGGCAGAAGACAGGTTCAGCGAAGATGCTTTGCGGATGATGCGGGCAATAAGATTTGCTTGTCAGTTAGATTTTTCTATTGAGCCAAAAACATTTTCCGCCATTCAAAAAAATGCCGCCTGGATTCAGGCAATTGCCAAAGAAAGAATAAAAGACGAGCTGTCAAAAATTATGATATCAGACAAGGCTTCAGAAGGCGTTGAATTGCTAAAAGAAGCAGGGCTTTTAAGATTTATTATCCCCGAGCTTGAAAAGGGAATTGGCGTGACGCAAAATCGGCATCATATTTTTACGGTTTATGAACATTGTGTTTTGTCTTTAAAATTTGCCGCTGAAAAAAAATTTAACTTGGAAGTTCGCCTGGCCGCGTTGCTTCATGATATTGGTAAGCCTCAGGTTAAAAGGGGAGAGGGGCCAGATGCCACTTTTTATAACCATGATTTTGTCAGCGCTAAATTTGCCGCGCGGATCTTGGAGCGTTTGAGATTTCCAAATCAAACTATCGAAAAAGTCGCGTTGCTTATTCGCAATCATATGTTTGTTTATGAAGTTGGCGTGGTAACTGAAGCGGCTATTAGGCGCTTATTAAAAAAAGTAGGACCGGAAAATATGCCGGATTTAATTGATTTGCGCGTGGCTGACAGATTGGGCTCTGGTGTTCCCAAAGCCCAGCCCTACCGCTTAAGGCATTTTCAGTATTTGGTTGAGAAAGTCCAGCATGACGCGATCTCTGTTAAAATGCTCAAAATCAACGGCAATGATATTATGAAAACTTTAAAAATTGAACCCGGCCCAAAAATCGGCGCAATTTTGGATGTGCTTTTGGCTGAAGCCATAGAGGAGCCAGAAAAAAACGAGAAAAAATATTTAGAAGCGCGCGTTAAGGAATTAAATAAACTTGATTTATTAGAAATCAGGAAAATAGCCAAACAAAAGATTGAGGAGAAAAAAGAAGAAGAAGATTCGGAGATAAAAGGGAAGTATTGGGTAAAATAAACCAAAGACACAAAACAAAAAACACAAAAACCAAACAAAACACAATTGGAAAAAACACAAAGCACAAATAAATACAGAGAGCTAGAGGAAAGAACAACCGAATTTGCCAAAAGGATTATTAGATTGTGCAAGGAATTGCCTACAGATAATATTAATAAGCCCTTGATTAATCAAATTATTAGATCAGCCGGTTCTGTCGGGGCTAATTACAGGGAGGCGAACGAGGCATTGGGCAAAAAAGATTTCGTACACCGATTAAGAATAGCGCGTAAAGAAGCTAAAGAAACCCATCACTGGCTCGAACTAATTAAGGAAGCGAATCCGGCGCTGGAGGCAAGGATGCAGAATATTTTTAAAGAGACGACAGAGATTCGCAATATTTTATCAGCAATTATAGGCAAAATTAGTTTGTAGTTTGTATTTTTGTGTTTCGTTTGTATTTTGTGTAGTCTGTGTTTTGTGCTTCTAATCCATTATGCCTAGCGTCATCACTCATCTTGCCTGCGCTCAAAGATATCTAAGTCATAATCCGCGGCGGGATTTGAAAAAATTTATTTTGGGAACGGTTTTTCCCGATATCAGATACCTTGCTAATCTGGAGCGGCATTTAACGCACAGGAAATTTGGCGCCAATTTAAATTTATCAAGACTAGATTCTTTTAAAGCCGGCTGGAAATTACATATATATGTAGACGAAAAATGGAAGAAAATCGTTAAAGCCGACCCTTTGTATGAAAAA